>JALYXN010000226.1 GCA_030947085.1 Pseudomonadota bacterium
CGTCGAGACCAGCCGTAATCTGCTTTCATGTCGCGGCGCTTTGCGACGTTTGCTATCGGGCAGGTGCCGGTCAGAGGATGGACCGTTTCGAAGAAGCGAGCGGTGGCGTGCTCGATTCGGTCGACGCGACGGCGATATCCATTTCTCGGACCAGGCGGCACGGGGCACGCTCATCGCCTCGTCCGCCAGAGCGACACCAGCAACCGCCCGGCGTCGGGTTTGAAACAGAACGGCGAGCCGATATTCACGGTCATCGACGCGATGCATATCGCGTGAATTCCAGCACACCTGGCTGCGTGGCGAGAATGTCCCGCGCATCGCGCTGGTCGGTGCCGGCAATATAAACCTTGCCCTGCGGCGAGCCAGCGGCGTTTCGGAAAAGCCTCGGGCGGAGCGTTGAAGACGAGCCACTGGCGTGCGCCAGGCTTCGAATCATCGCGTTGCCGAGGATGCGTGAAAACAAAACACGGCGACGGAACGCCCGGTCGCGTAACAGCCGGTTGGCTTTCGCGTTCAAGCACCAGCACATTTGCCCCCGTGGCGAGGTGGGCTACCGCTGGGACGCCGGTGATTCGGCAACCGATCACGGCAACGCCAAAGGTGTTCACTCGCATCCGCACGCGATGTGCCGGATCAGTGTTGCTCGGGTGTTTTGCCGATGGTTTCGCCCGTCACCAACGTGCGTTCGAAGAAGTGGGCGGTGGCGTCGAACACGCGCAGCCATGAATGCCATCGCAGCAAGTCGTGCGTTTCGTCCGGGATCACCATCAGCTCGTAGGGGACGTGATGCTGGCGCAGCAGAGGCACCAGATCGACGGTCTGCGCGAAAGGCACGTTGCGGTCGTCGTCGGCCTGGATCAGCAACACCGGGGACTTCCACGTGGCGATCGATGCGACCGGCGAAGCCTCGTAGGCCACCTTCTTCACCTGCGGCGTCAGGCCCGGTGCCCCAGCCAGCAAGGTCGTCCAGTCATGCACGCCGGCATAGTCCACGCCTGCCTTGAAGATGCTTGAATCCCGCGCCAAGCCCATTGCCGTCAGGTAGCCGCCGTAGGAGCCGCCCCACAGCCCGATCTTCTGCGCATCGACATAGGGCAGTGCTTGTAGATACTTTGCCCCCGCAACGACGTCCTGGTATTCGGACGCTCCCAGCGGGCCGGCGTGCGCCGGTTGTCGGAACGCACGGCCATACATGGTGCCCATCCGATAGTTCACCGACAGCACCACGAAACCACGGCTGGCGAGATACTGGTTGGCGGCATACATGTAGTTGTAGGCATCCATCGGATGAAAACCGAGCACCATCTGTCGCGATGGTCCCCCATGGGTGAACACCAGCGCCGGGCGGTGTGTCGATACACCCTTGGGCACAAACAGCTGGCCATGGATTTCCAGTCCGTCGGGACTCTTGAAGACCACCTGCCGGGGCACGACCATCCGCGCCGACGGATAGTCCGCTGGCAGCGCGCTGGCGGCAATCATCTGCTGGCCATGTAGCGTCAGCCGGAAGGGCATGGCCGGCCGTGTTGCGGTCGAGCCGAGGAAGACGGTGGCTCCGTCGCCAGTGAGCACCGGCGACCATTCGATCGATGCACCGTGGGTCAGCGCGGTCGCGCCAGCATGATCCACGGCCACGCGCCAGAGATGACGCCGGTCAATATCCGCTTCGTTCGAGGAATACACCAGGGCACTGCCGTTAGCAGTCAGCGCCACGCGACCCTGGAACGAGAACTTTCCGGGGGTGAGCAACATCAAGCCGCCGCCATCGGCCGCGACCGAGTACAGGTGCACCCAGCCGTCCTGCTGCGAGGCGAACACGATGCGGTTGCCGGCAGCGAACTGGAACGCATTGGCCTGCCACTCATCCAGTCCACTGTACGAACCATTTGCATTGTCGGCGCTGTGCCAGATCTTTTGGGCCTTGCCATCGGACGCATTCCATACCCAGATCGCCCATGGTTGGGTCTTGCCGGGCAGGAAGTAGTTGTCACTTCCCAGGATGCGGATGAACGCCAGCCGGGAACCATCGGCCGACCAGCGTGGCAGTGTGTCGCGGGAGACGCCCGGAGCGATGTAACGCACGCTGGCATCGCCCAGCCGATAGACGCCGACCAAGTCATGGGTGGCGCGACTGCTGACAAAGGCGATCTGCGTCCCGTCGGGTGACCAGCGCGGCTGGGCGTTGTTTCCGCGAATATAGGCCAGGGGATGGGCCGGCTGCTCGCCCGACACCGGAGCCAGCCACAGTTTGTGCTGCCCGCTCCACACCACCTGTTTGCCGTTGGGCGACACCTGGATGTCCTCGCAGCCCTCCGACGCGCACTGCATGGTCCCCAGCAAGCGCGGCTTGCCCTCAGCGACCGCCGCCGCCCACACTTGTTGCTCAGGTTGCGTCACGCCGCTGGTCGGATTGGCGACTTCGCCCTCGGCGTTGGTTTCGCTGCCGCGCGCATACACCACCGTGGCACCGTCAGGTGTCAGCTGCGGGCCCGCGATCGGCATCCCGTCGTCGCCGGTGTAATGGGTGACCTGTCGTGCGCTGAAAGCCGGACCCTCAGCCGCCCAGACATTGCGCGATCCCCGCGTGTCGAACACCCACGCAATGCGATTGCTGTGCGTAGCGGCCGTCAAATCGTATGGAAACGGATAGCCGAGCACCTGCTTCAGCGTGAATTTCTGGGCCCATGCCGCGCAGGGTGCGGCGGCAAACAGCAGCGCGAACACACAGGCGACCGCGGCGCGTGCGTGGGCAGACTTCAAATAACGCTTGGTCCACTTCATCGAATCGTTCTCCCGTCATTAGCCAGACGCCTGGACACAGTCGCAATTAGTGCTGCTGCCGAGCCATCGGCAAAGCTGCAGAGACATGGCAAGAAACTTTCAACATTCAAAAACGTTCGGGCGTTTGCGCGTGCCGGATCCTGGCGGGGTCCGGCTACTTCACGCGCGCGCCGGGTCGTTTCGCTCCCTTCCCCACCGGCTGCCTTTTCGCCACCGGCCGCGTCGGAATGCGCGTGCGAGCGGTGCCCTGGCTGTCCTGGTCGACGCCCAGCGCCTCAATCAACTGGGATTGGGTGGCAGTGCAGATCGAAAGCACCCGGCAACGCTTGAGCCCCACCGCGATGTAGGCATGGCCCATGCCGCTATCGAAATACATCGAGTCACCTGCCTCGAGCCGGGCCGGCGCATACAGGTCGGTGTGCAGGTCGACCGTTCCCTCCAGTACGTAGACAAACTCCTCGCCCGGGTGGCGGATCAGCTCCCCAAACTCGGCCAGCGAACGGGCATGTGGCTCGGCGACGATCGGAACAAGGTGTTTGTTGAGCAGATCCGCACCCGGATACAGGTGACTGTAGTTTTCGGTTTCCACCGCCAGCCCCTCGCCGGCGCGGGTGATGCTGCGTCGGCCGTGAACCCTCGCTACCGGGGCGGTTGGGCTGGGTTCAAATAGCTGTGCGATATCGACTTCCAGGCCTGCGCTAAGCCGCGCGAGCTTGTCATAACTCAATGACATCTTGCCATTTTCGATCTTGGACAGGGTGGAAACGGGTAATCCCGTGCGCGCGCTGACGTCGGCCAACGTCCATTGCCTGTTCTTGCGCAAACCGCGCAGGGCGGAGCCGGGTTCCGGGTTTGGGTGCGGCGGTTTGAGTTTGAGCATCATCGCGGGTCGATTCAATCGCTAGTCTTGTACAGGGCTGAACTTCTAGCACAATCGCTTTGGAAAATGCAGGTGTGCCATTTGCGAGATTGTACAATTCTTGCGGATTAATTTTCAAATCTGGAAATAATTGACAAACGAGAGAATCTGCTTGATATTGCTGACCGTCGGGGCACTGACAGCCTCTTGGGAGGGCAGCTCATGTATAAGAAGGTCGGGGCATTCACCACGTTGTTTGTTGCGATCGCGGCCGCCATGGCTGCGTCGTCGGGCAGCGCGCAGGCTGCCACGGCGGCCGGGCAGGACGCGCAACCCGCACAGGATCCGTCCGGTGCTTCAAATCAGTCGACCAGCGGTGCGAATCCAGCGGACAGTTCGCGCAACCGCTCCAGTTCCACCACGCTCCCTTCCATCGTCGTGACCGCAACGCGACGTAGCGAAACGTTGCAGAAAGTTCCCCTGGCGGTGTCGGTGGTGACCAACTTCGATATCCAACGCAAGCACCTGCAGGGCTTTTCCGACTACGCCGCCGACGTCCCCGGCCTCAACGTTGTCTCCGCGCAGCCGGGTCTGACCGAGCTGAGCCTGCGCGGCATTGCGTCAGGCTCCGGGCAGCCTAGCGCTTCGGTCGGCGTCTACATCGACGATACCCCGTTCGGATCCAGCAGTGTGTTCGCAGGCGGCGCAGCGCTGACACCGGATATCGACCCCGCCGATCTGGAGCGGGTCGAGGTGCTGAGCGGGCCCCAGGGCACGCTCTATGGCGCCGGTGCACTGGGTGGTGTGATCCGTTTCATCACCATCGCTCCAGACACCGAAACGCTGTCCGGACGCGTGCAGGTCGGTGGCAGCAGCGTCAGTGGCGGGGGCACCGGCTTCGACGTGCACGGCATGGTCAACCTGCCGCTGGTGAAGGACAAGCTGGCGATTCGCGCCAACGTCTATGACACCACCACGCCAGGCTTCATCGACGATGCGGGCCTGGGCAAGAAGGATGTCAATGAAAGCCGGATCAAGGGCACTCGTGTGTCCTTGCTGTGGACACCCTCCGACAAGACCTCGCTGCGTGTGGCTGCGCTGGCGCAGAACCTCAGCAGCGATGGCACTCCCAGCGTAGCCCTCGACCCCACCAGCTTGAAGCCTGTCTATGGCGACCTGCAGCAACGCACCGCCGCCGGCTCGGGCACCTTCGCCGCCCATTACCGGCTCTACAACGCAACCTTCAAAACCGACTTCGGGTGGGCCAATCTGCTGTCCTCGACCAGTTACAGCACGCTGGACAGCGTGAGCAATACCGACGTGACGTCGCTGCTGTACCTGGGCAGCCTTGGCTTGACCCTGCCCGGTGGCCAGCCCTACAGCACACTTGAGAAGCAACCGGTGCAGCAGAGCAAGGCCACTCAGGAATTTCGGCTGTCGTCACCGGATTCGCAACGGGTGACATGGCTGGGTGGCGTGTTCTTTACCCACGAAATCGGCCGTACGGTGCAGGACATCAGTTCGGGCAATTACTACGCGGGGGGCTTGGCGGCCTCGCCCCTTGGCAATCCCTTGGAAGGCACCGACCAGCCCAGTACCTACATCGCCTATGCAGCTTATGGAAGCCTCACCTGGCACGTCACCGACCGCTTCGATGTGGAGGCTGGCGTGCGGTACAGCCGCGACAAGCAGCATTACATCGAATACCTCGTCGGTCCGCTGGTTGGCCTGCCCGCGCTGACGGTCCAGGTCGACAAGCATTCCTCCGACAGGAGCACCACCTATTCGTTGACGCCACAATTCCACATTAACGACAACAACCTGCTGTACCTGCGGGTGGCAACCGGTTTCCTGCCCGGTGGCCCCAACACCGTCGCGCCCGGTGCGGTGGGTGTGCCGGCAACCTTCAGTCCCACCAAGTTGACCGACTACGAACTTGGTCTGAAATCGACCTCGTGGGACGACCGGCTGGTCGCGGATTTTTCCGCGTACTACATCGACTGGACCAAGATCCCGCTGGTCACATTTGAAAATCCCTACA
>JALYXN010000234.1 GCA_030947085.1 Pseudomonadota bacterium
GCCAGCCCCGCGAGTACAGCATCCATCGCTCCCGCTCCGGCCGCCAGCATGGGCCATCAGAAATGAATGCGACCGTCAATCAACGGTGCGCTCATCAGGCCTGCTCCTGCGCGGTGCCGCCCGGCGACGCCTATTGCTCTGAAGCATGTCGAAAACGGGTGGAGACCCCGTTATCCGACCAATCTGACGGATGCCCATGTAGTCATGTTGAATGCATGCCCGCCACGGCCAAAGGCTCGCAGAACGCTGCTTGACGCGGAAGTTTTCTGACAGCGTCCCGTCATTCTGACCCCCGAATCTCGCGGAGCCTCAGGTATTTTTTTACCGAGGTCGTCAGACAGTGTCAGGCGACTGCTGGGGCACTCAGGTTGCGTCCGACGGTGAATGACCGGTGCCGACATGGCCCGCCACTGCTCTGTAGTCGGACTCGGCTGGCTGGATGACTGCTCCCGCTGGCTGAGCGTCTGTTTCGGTGGGCTGAGTGCCTACTACCTTGGCCTTTTCTTCTGACGTCGTTCCTTCGACCGCCTCATCCGCGGTCTCGCTGATGACCGTTTTGTCACGATCAACATGTACTATTACCCGCTGCGACTCATTCGCCACGCTATCAGGTAGCAATGCGCTGACTCCGCCGTCTGCCTGAGCGTCGCGCTGACGTTCCTGGTCATCCGTGAGTTGTTCGGTTCCCACGCGCGTATCGCGACTGTTGGTGGTATTTGCCGCACCGAATTGGGGAATATTGGTGTTACCCATGAGACCTCCTGAAGTTCTCTTATTTGAATCGTTGTTGCAGTGGGCATCTAGCTCCGCGGGCTGACGGCGGAGAGACGATGCGACGGTCAGGTGAGCGCCGTCGGTGATTCAAACGGCAGCGGCGTGGCATCGACGGCACCCAATGCGGCATCGGCGCTGGCAAGCGTTTGCTCATCGCCGTCGATGATCACCAGCACGCGGCCGGCCGCCACTTCGTCCTCAAACTTGCGCCGCACTGGATCCGGTTCGGCGGTACCCGTCAGCATGCCCGACCAACCACCGACCGCAGCCCCGACGAGCGCCATGGCCGCGGCGCCGACGAGAGTCAGACCCATCGTGGGAACGGCCAGCGCAGCCAATCCAAACAGCAGGCCGGTGCCGCCGCCCAAGGCCAGACCCTTCAGTCCGCCCCGACTGAAATCGCCGCCTGTTTCCTGCAGCTCATCAGGAATGGATTCATTCTCGATCGCGTGGCTGGCAATCAGCGAAATATCATCATCGGGTATGCCCGCCTGCCGCAAAGCCTTGACAGCGACTTCCGCAGCGGCAACGTCTTGGGTGCTGAACACATGACGACTTTTCATGGCATTTCCTTGGTCTTGAATCCTCGGAATATTCACGCCGTAGCGGTGACCGGCACGTGATGGATCAAACCTCTTGCCTGTAGCGCCGGCAAGAGAATTTCAGGGTGTTGACGAAGGTCGATTTTTCCCTCCGTTCGTGCAATGGATATGGACAAGTTCATGCCGCGCTCGTCACGTTTGATGTCTTTAACTTGGTCTGTGACGACCAACAAACATCTTTTTCTCGTCTTATATATTCGGAGAAGTAGTTTATGAGCAACGACCACGACATCAAGACCCTCAACAATCTGATCGAGACCACTCTGGACAGTGCCGACGGATACGCCGAAGCCGCCAAGGACACTAAGAACACGCAGCTCAACTCCTTGTTCGTCTCGCGCTCCACCGAGCGTCGCGCGGCGGCCAGCAAACTTCAGCAAGGCGTACGTTCCCTGGGCGGCGACCCAGAGGACGACGGTACCGTGCTCGCCTCTGCCCATCGCATGTTTGTGAATCTTCGTGCCAGCGTCACGTCGAGCGACAACAAGGCGGTGGTGGACGAGGTGGAACGCGGTGAGGACCACATCAAGGCGAAGTTCGAGAGTGCGATGAAAGACACCGATGTGTCGCCAGCCACGCTGTCTCTGATCACTGATGTGTATTCGTCGGTGCGCAGTGGTCACGACCAGATGCGTGATATCAAAAAATCGATGCACGCTGCCGACTAAGCTTCAGGATCAGAGCACACCCAAGGGGCGCGCGCGTGGGCGCCCCTTTTTTAAGGCAATAATTGGCCTTGAAGAGAGAAAGGATTCATTGGTCAGCGAACCAAGTATCGCGTCATCAGCGTCAGAATTTGCCTGAGTCTCATGACTCACGTACGCACGTAATTTGACCTTGAACAGTTCATAGACAGGTGACGACGATGGCGGCGATTCCGACCAAACCCTGCCAGCATGACGTTTGCGGCTGCAAAATTGAAGACGACAAGCGCTACTGCAGTGACGAATGCCGCAGCCATCAGACTGATAGCGATGGCAAATGCGCCTGTGGCCATTCCGACTGTGTGGTGGAAAACGTACTCAAACGGCATGATCGAGACGGGGAAACATAACCAAAACGCAGCGGACCGGCGGGCACGCTGCGCTGAGTAACCATGTTGATCGAGCATACCAACGCGCGCTGGAGCTACGCAGTAATACCCAGTGCGTCGATCAGCGCCTCAACAAATGCGGGTATATCGTCCGGCTTGCGGCTGGTGATCAGCTGGCCGTCTCGAATCACTTCCTTGTCCTGCCAATCCGCTCCTGCGTTGGTTAGGTCATTCTTCAACGAAGGCCAGGAGGTGAGCTTGTGCCCCTTGACCAGACCCGCATCGATGAGCGTCCACGGGCCATGGCAGATGGCTGCGATCGGCTTGCCCGCCGTACCGAACGATTTGATCAGGGCTATCGCCTGCGGCTCCAGCCGCAACTTATCCGGATTCATCACGCCGCCGGGAAGTACCAGCGCGTCGTAATCACTCTCTCTGGCGTCCC
>JALYXN010000246.1 GCA_030947085.1 Pseudomonadota bacterium
GTCGTCTTCGCCGCGCTCGCCGGTCTCAGCTCGGTGGTACTGGTGATGCTGATGGGTCAGCCGCGCATCTTTTACTCGATGTCGCGCGACGGTCTGATGCCCAAAGCGTTGGGCAAGCTGCATCCGAAACATCGCACGCCGTATATCGGCACGATCATCGTCGGCTTCATCGCGGCGGTCCTTGCCGGCTTGTTCCCGGTGGACGTGCTGGGCGATCTGGTGTCGATGGGCACGCTGCTGGCCTTCGCCACCGTCTGCATCGGTGTGCTGGTATTGCGTCGCACTCGCCCGGATCTGCCGCGTGCGTTCCGCGTGCCGCTTCCATGGGTGGTCTGCCCGCTGGGCGCCGTCGCTTGTCTGTTCCTGTTCTGGCAGGCGTTTGAAGTACGCTGGCCGCTGCTGATCAGCTGGATCGTGATCGGCTTCCTGATTTACGGCTTCTACGGTTACCGACACAGCAAGCTGCGCCAGAGCAGCCTCTGATAGATGATGGCCGGCGCACTCGCGCTGGCCATCTCCGTGTTGAAGGTCGGCTTCAAACCGACGCCCCGCCTCACCAGATGATTGCCCATGCTCAAGCAGTTGCTCGCCCGCAAGACCGACTTCACTAACGACGACAGTGCCCACGGCCCGGCCCTGCGCCGCACGCTGGGCCCATGGGGAATAACCGCGCTGGGCATCGGTGCGGTTATCGGTACCGGCATCTTCGTGGTCACCGGCACCGCGGCCGCCGAGCACGCCGGACCGGCGGTGTTGATGTCCTTCATTATTGCGGCCATCTGCAGCGGGTTCAGCGCGCTTTGTTATGCAGAGTTCGCCACGCTGATACCGATTTCCGGCAGCTCCTACTCCTACGCCTATGCCTCGCTGGGCGAACTGGCCGCGTGGTTCATTGGCTGGAACATGGTGGCCGAGTACGGCATTTCCGCCTCCGCCGTGGCCGCCAGCTGGACCGGTTATTTCACCAGCCTGCTCGATCACATGGGCATCCACTTGCCCAGAGCGCTGACCGAAGCACCGCTGGCCTTTACCAATGGCCATCTGGTGGCCACCGGCAGCCTGTTCAATATGCCGGCGGTGGCCATCGTGCTGGCACTCACCTGGCTGTGCTACCGCGGTATCCGCGAATCGTCCGGCCTCAACGCCGTGATGGTGCTGGTCAAGGTGGGGTTGATCATCATCGTCGTCATCGCCGGCTATCGCTACGTGAACCCGGAGAACTGGCACCCGTTCATTCCCGAGCCACAGGGCGACGGCAAATACGGCTGGTCCGGGATCATGCGCGGCGCGGCCATGGTGTTTTTCGCTTACATCGGCTTCGAGGCAACCTCCACTGCCGCGCAGGAATGCAAGAATCCGCAACGCGACCTGCCTTTCGGCATCCTGGTGTCACTGGTGATCTGCACCGTGCTGTACCTGGCGATGGCCGCGGTACTGACCGGGTTGGTGCCGTACACCATGCTCGACACGTCCGAGCCGGTGGTCACGGCGGTAGCCGCCCATCCGGAACTGGACTGGTTGCGCCTGATCGTGGAAATCGGCGCGATGATCGGGTTGTCCTCGGTGATCCTGGTGATGATCATCGCGCAGCCGCGCATCTTCATGATCATGGCGCGTGACGGCATGCTGCCGAAGGTGTTTGCCAGGGTGCATCCGCGCTATCGCACCCCGTACATCAATACCCTGATCACCGGCGCGATGATCGCGCTGCTGGCGGCCATCTTCCCGCTCGACCTGCTGGCCAATCTCACCTCGATGGGAACCCTGATCGCGTTCTCGGCAGTCTGCGCAGGCGTGCTGATCCTGCGCCATACGATGCCCGAATTGCCGCGCACGTTCCGCGTGCCGTGGGTCTGGTTTACCTGCCTCGCTGGCGTGGGCAGCTGCTTCGCCCTGCTCTTTAGCCTGGACTGGTTCAACTGGGCCATTCTGGGAATCTGGACGGCGCTAGGGATGGCTATTTATTTCCTCTACGGACGTCGACATAGCCATCTGCGGCAACCTGCGGCCTGAGGAGAAAGTTCAGCTCTTCCGTCGAACAACGTTTAATGGAGCGGAACTGCCTGCAAAAGCCCCCAACGCCGAGGTTTGTCAAAAGAAGCGCTTCCGTGACAAGGCGCACAAAATCGCGCCGCGCCCTGTCGCTAAGTGGTTGTTATGACTCAATTTAACGAGAATTTTTCAAGTTAAATGGGTCCACCGCATGCGCATTTTTCGGCTGCGGGAGTATGATCCTCAGTCCGCGGGTTGATCACTTGGCAGTGGGCCCCGGATCGTGGTTCGGTGGGTCAGGTGGGTTGCTCCTCAGCCTGATCCACCGGGCCGCACCTTTATCCGATGCCGTCCCCTTTCTCGCTGCGCGCTTATCCGAGTCAACATCCGGATCGTAAGGGACGCTTACGCGCGCCAAAAAAAAACCGGCTGATGCCGGCTTTTTTTGCGCATGTGGTTGGAGTCAAGCCTTCTTCGCCGAGTAGGATACGCACCAGCCTTTGGCATTCACCGACTTTCCCGGGAACAACTGGCACGGTCCGCGACCCGTGGGTCCGCCGGAGTAGAACTGGCACTTGGCACAATTGTCGCCCGCCTTGTGCTTGGCGTTGTCGGTCTTGCTGGCGTCCTCGACATAACCCAGCGCCTTGGCGGTGGGGTCCGCTGACGTCAAGGGTGGCAAATCCGCGGCGCGCGCGAAGCGCGGCAGGCTGCCCACCATCACAGCGGCAGCGGTGGTGCCTGCAGCTATCTTGAGGAATCGGCGACGCGATTCGGTATCTTGTTCTTTCGACATGGGCAAGCCTCCGTCGGTATTTTCCAGCACACCCTTGCGCTGGACTCTCGACGATCTTACGCCTGTAAATGAAATTTTTGCTGACTTGCGAGAATGGCTCTCATTCAGGTCAGGGCAAGGTCTGGCCCGTGTTATCCTTCCCCACCATATGGACGTCCAAACAGCATGAGTCAGATCCTGCCAGCCACGATCCCGCCCAGCGTTTTTGCCGCATGCGCGGACAGTATTGCCGACACCGCGCGCCGACTCGACGCAAGCGGCTGGACCCCGGCGACGAGCAGCAATTTCTCGATGCGGGTGGACGCCGAGCACGCCGCGATCACCATCTCCGGTCGCCACAAAGGCCGCCTCGGTCGCGACGACATCATGCTGATCAACTTGCACGGCAAGCCGGTTGGCACCGATGCAAGGCCCAGCGCCGAAACCGACTTGCACACGCAAATCTACCGCCGCTGGCCCGAGACGCAGGCAGTACTGCATACCCATTCGCGTACACAGAGCGTTGCCTCGCGACTATTCGCCGAGGAGGGCGTGATCCGCCTGAGAGGGTGGGAGTTGCAGAAGGCGATCACCGGTTACGACACGCATGAGAGCGTGCTCGAAATTCCGGTATTCCCCAACACCCAGCGCATGCCGGAGCTGGTCGCCCGGGTCGATGCCTGGCTTGAAGCCGGCAAGCCCCTTCACGCCTACTTGATCGATGGCCATGGCATCTATACATGGGGTCGTAGCATGGCCGAATCCGAGCGCCATCTGGAGGCGCTGGAATTCTTGCTCGACTGCGAACTTGAACTAAAAAAAGTGAGGGCATCATGAGCCGCCTGCGCATCTTCGACGAAACCCGACCCCAATCACCCCAGACCGTGCTCGACGACCACGGTTCGATTGCCGAGGCGCTGAGCAAAATTGGCGTGCGCTTCGAGCAATGGGAAGCCACCCAGCCGATCGAGCCTGGTGCTAGTCCGGAGGAAGTCATCACCGCCTACCGCCGCGACATCGACCGCCTGATGGCGGAAAAGGGCTATCAGGCGGTCGATGTGATCAGTCTGGCGCCCGATCATCCTGAGCGCGCCACCCTGCGGGAAAAATTTCTCAGCGAGCACACCCACAGCGAGGACGAGGTACGTTTCTTCGTCGCCGGCTCGGGACAATTCACCCTGCATGTCGATGGCAAGGTCTACGACATCCTGTGCGAAAAGGGCGACTTGATCGGCGTTCCCGATGGCACGCCGCACTGGTTCGACATGAGCGAATCGCCCTATTTCGTGGCGATCCGGCTGTTCACCAACAAGGATGGCTGGGTGGCGAACTTCACCGGTGAAACCATTGCCAGCCAGTTCCCGCGCATGCTGCCCACGACACGATAAGCGAATGTAGGAGCGGCTTTAGCCGCGATGCTTTGGTCTTGCTGGTTCAGAGCAAAGGCCTCGCGGCTGAAGCCGCTCCTACAGGTCTCGTGCGCGCTTTCACCCAGCCGGCGCTAAGCTGACCTATCTTCTTCTAGACCGTCTCCCCATGACTGAAATCCGCGCCGTCGTCACTGACATCGAGGGCACCACCAGTTCGATCAGCTTTGTTCGCGACGTGCTGTTTCCGTATGCGCGCAAGCGGCTTCCGGCCTTTGTCGAAACCCATGGCGACACGCCGGAGGTGCAGCATTGGCTGCACGAGGCGGTCAAGGAGGCGGGCCTGATCGAGGCCAGTCGCCAGGATGTCATCGAGCGGTTGCTGCAATGGATCGATCAGGACCGTAAATCCACCGCACTCAAAGCCCTGCAGGGAATGATCTGGGAGGAAGGCTATACGGCTGGAGACTACCGCGCGCACCTGTATCCAGAGGTCGCCGTGCGCCTGCGCGAGTGGCGCGCCGATGGACTGCGCCTGTATGTCTATTCGTCCGGTTCGGTCCGCGCGCAGCAACTCTTTTTCCGTTACAGCGAAGCCGGCGACTTGAGCCCCTTGCTTGCCGGCTACTTTGATACCGAGACCGGTCCCAAACGCGAGCCGGCTTCCTATACGCGCATCGCCGAAGCCATCGAGGAGCAACCCCAACACATCCTGTTCCTGTCCGATATCGCCGAGGAACTCGATGCGGCGCAGGCGGCGGGCTTTCATGCCGGCTGGCTTATCCGCGAATCGCAACCCGCGCCCGAGGCACCTCGGCATCCGGTATACGCCGACTTCGACGCCATCCATCCCTCCGCCTGAGACGAGCGCCCGGCCATGCGCAGCATTCTGACCGTCCTGCTCGCCTTCGCAGCGGGAGTCATGCTGACGTTCCTGGTCGGTCGACACTCGGTGAGCATGGCACCGGGCGTCTCCCGCGCCGCCTTGGCTCCACCGTCCACAGCGACGTCCGCCCTGCCCAAGCCGGAGCTGCCGTACACGGATGAACCTGATGCCTACACCGACGCCTGGCCGCAACAGGCGCCGACCCCGGAACAGGTGCTCTATGCCCAGCCGCGCATGCTGCGTGACGCCTTGGCCAAGCTCACGCCCCGCGTGCCCGGCCGCCCCAACCTTTACGTGGTGAGCTTCGCCGGTGATGGCGCGGAGGACGTGTTTCGCAATGAGGCCGAATACAGCTCATCACTATTTACACGCCGTTTCGGTGCAACGACCCACACGCTCGTCCTGGAGAACAATCCAGCCAGTCTCACCACGCATCCATTGGCCAGCTGGAGCAATCTGGAAGCCGCGCTGACCGGGTTGCATCAGGTGATGCAGCCCGATCAAGATATTCTGCTGCTGTATCTCACGACCCACGGCAGTCACGGCCACACCTTGCTGGTGGACATGGATCCGCTGCCACTGGATCAGATCGGCGCGCCGGATCTGGCCGACATCCTTGCCGCCCATCACTTCAAGTGGAAAGTGGTGGTGGTCAACGCCTGCTACTCCGGCGGCTTCGTGCCATCGCTACGCGGCCCTGGCACCTTGGTTCTCACCGCCGCGCGCAGCGACCGCAGCTCTTTTGGATGCGGCAACGATTCGGACATCACCTACTTCGGCCACGCCTGGCTGGTCGACGCGCTTAACCGCACCGACAGTTTCGTCGATGCGTTCCATCAGGCCAGCAGCGAAATCGCCCGTTGGGAAAAACACGACAGGCTGACCCCGTCCGAGCCGCAGATCGATATCGGCAGCGGCATCGAGGATCAGCTGCAGCTGTGGCGCGGGGGCCTCGCGCCCGGTCCTGCGGTGCCGTTCAAGCCGGCGGCAGCGCCGCGGAAGGAGAAAACCGCGCCACCTAATCAACGCGATGCGTCAGCCATTGGGCCAGCGCCACGCATAAACCACGATCGATAGCGAAAGCACCACTTCGATCATCCCCAGGGTGATGTAGAACCACGCGCCCGGCATGGTCAGTAGCTCGAGGGCGGCGTAGAAAGCGCCCAGGATGATATTCAGCCACCGGCAAAGCCTCGGCCACAGCAGCAGTGACAACAACACCATCAACCCCGGCACCGCCAGCAGCAACGCGGTACCGATCAGCGAACCTCCCCTTACCGGCCCACCGGACCCTTGCCATCGAGCATGCCCTGCAGTTTCCCGGGCACATCCAGGCCGAAATAGTCGCCGTAGATGTCGCAGAACATCAGCGCCGCCCACAGCGCCGACAGCTTGAAGCACACATGCACCTTGATGTCGCCCAACATCGTCACGCTCATGCCTCACTTTCCGTTTCAAAACGTTGGCCGTCGCGGGGCCGTATACCCATGACCAGCAGCCACAGGCACGTCCCCACCTCACCCAGCGCCGCAGGCAGATTCACATAATTGAAGAAGGCGATGTGCGCATAGCCCGGCAGCAGTACTTCACCAAAGATATCGATCAGGTAG
>JALYXN010000248.1 GCA_030947085.1 Pseudomonadota bacterium
CGCCACAACCTCCTCGGCAAGCGCGTCGACTACTCCGGCCGCTCGGTCATCGTCGTCGGCCCCGAACTGAAACTCCATCAGTGCGGCCTGCCGAAGAAGATGGCGCTGGAGCTGTTCAAGCCGTTCATCTACTCAAAACTCGAAAAGTACGGCCACGCCACGACCATCAAGGCCGCCAAGCGCATGGTCGAAAAGGAACGTCCCGAGGTGTGGGACATCCTGGAGGAAGTGATCCGCGAGCATCCGGTGATGCTGAACCGCGCGCCGACCCTGCATCGCCTCGGCATCCAGGCGTTCGAGCCAGTGTTGATCGAAGGCAAGGCGATCCAGTTGCATCCGCTGGTGTGTACCGCATTCAACGCCGACTTCGACGGCGATCAGATGGCGGTGCACGTTCCGCTGTCGATCGAAGCGCAGCTGGAGGCGCGCACGTTGATGATGTCGTCCAACAACATCCTCAGCCCCGCCAACGGCGAGCCGATCATCGTGCCGACGCAGGACGTCGTGCTGGGTCTGTACTACATGACCCGCGAGCTGATCAACGTCAAGGGCACCGGCATGGTGTTCTCCGGCATTGCCGAAGTGCGTCGCGCCTATGACAACCGTGCGGTCGAGTTGCACGCCCAGGTCAAGGTGCGGCTGAAGCTGGTGCACATTGCCGAGGACGGCACCCGCACCAACGAAACAAAGATTGTCGACACCACCGTCGGTCGTGCGTTGCTGGCCGAGATCCTGCCCGAGGGCTTGCCCTTCGAGCTGGCCAACACCGAGCTGACCAAGAAGAACATCTCGCGCCTGATCAACTCCAGCTATCGCTTGCTGGGCCTGAAAGAGACCGTGGTGTTCGCCGACAAGCTGATGTACACCGGCTTCCGCTTCGCCACGCGTGCAGGCATCTCGATCGGCATCGACGACATGCTGATTCCGGCCGAGAAGAAGCCGATCCTGGAAGAGTCCGAGAAGGAAGTCGTCGAGATCCAGCAGCAGTACCAGTCGGGTCTGGTCACCGCCGGCGAGCGCTACAACAAGGTGGTCGACATCTGGTCGCGTACCAGTGAGCTGGTGGCGAAAGCCATGATCGACGGCATCGGCAGCGAGAAGGTGATGAATGCCGAAGGCAAGATGGTCAACCAGAAGTCGATGAACTCGCTGTACATCATGGCCGACTCCGGCGCCCGTGGTTCGGTGGCGCAGATTCGTCAGCTGGCCGGCATGCGTGGTTTGATGGCGCGTCCTGATGGCTCGATCATCGAGACGCCGATCAAGGCCAACTTCCGCGAAGGCCTGAACGTGCTGCAGTACTTCAACTCGACCCATGGTGCTCGTAAGGGCCTGGCGGATACGGCGTTGAAGACCGCGAACTCGGGTTACCTCACCCGTCGTCTGGTCGACGTGGCGCAGGACGTGGTCATCACGATGGATGACTGCGGCACCGAGAACGGCGTGATCATGCAGCCGATCGTTGAAGGCGGCGACGTGGTCGAGCCGTTGCGCGAGCGAGTGCTCGGTCGCGTGGTGGTCGAGGATGTCTACGGCCCCGGCGACGACGATCAGGCGCTGGTTACCCGCGACACCCTGCTGGACGAGGCTCTGGTCGAGAAGCTCGACAAGGCCGGCGTACAGGTGCTGAAGGTGCGTTCGCCGATTACCTGCCAGGCCACGCATGGCGTGTGCAAGCTTTGCTACGGCCGTGATCTGGCGCGTGGTCACCTGGTCAACATGGGTGAAGCGGTGGGCGTGGTTGCTGCGCAGTCGATCGGTGAGCCCGGTACCCAGCTGACCATGCGTACGTTCCATATCGGTGGTGCCGCTTCGCGTGCCGCCGCGGTGGACAACGTGACGGTGAAGACCACCGGTTCGCTGAAGTACAACAACCTCAAGTCGGTGCAGCACAAGCAGGGACATCTGGTTGCGGTGTCGCGCTCGGGCGAGTTGAGCATCATCGATACCAGCGGTCGCGAGCGCGAGCGTTACAAGGTGCCCTACGGTGCCATCATCGCGGTCAAGGATGGTGCGCCGGTCAAGCCGGGCCAGACCGTGGCCAACTGGGATCCGCATACCCATCCGATCGTTACCGAGGTGGCGGGTGTGGTGCGCTTCATCGACTTCCTCGATGGCGTCACCGTGCAGAGCCAGACCGATGATCTGACCGGCCTTGAATCGGCGGTGGTTACCGATCCCAAGCGTCGCGGTGCGCAGGCAAAGGACCTGCGTCCGATCGTCCGTCTGGAGGATGCGCAGGGTCGCGAGTTGAAGCTTCCGGGCACCGATATCGCTGCCCAGTACTTCCTGCCTGCCGGCGCTATCGTGTCGATCCAGAACGGTGCCGAAGTGGGCGTGGGCGACGTGGTGGCACGTATCCCGCAAGAAAGCTCGAAGACCCGCGACATCACCGGTGGTTTGCCGCGCGTGGCCGATTTGTTCGAAGCACGCAAACCGAAGGAGCCGGCGATTCTGGCCGAGCGGTCGGGCATCATCAGCTTCGGCAAGGACACCAAGGGCAAGCAGCGTCTGGTGATCAAGGATCTGGACGGCAACGAGCACGAGGAGCTGATTCCGAAGTGGCGTCAGGTGATCGTGTTCGAGGGCGAGCATGTCGAGAAGGGCGAAACGGTCGTCGACGGCGAGCCGAGTCCGCATGACATCCTGCGTCTGCTGGGCGTGGAGCCGCTGGCTTCCTACCTGGTCAAGGAGATCCAGGACGTGTATCGCCTGCAGGGCGTGAAGATCAACGACAAGCACATCGAAGCGATCATTCGCCAGATGCTGCGCAAGGTCGAGATCGTCGAGCCGGGTGACAGCCATTACCTGCGCGGCGAGCAGATCGAACGTGTGCGCATCAACGGCGAGAACAATCGTGCTGAGGCCAAGGGCGAGCGCCCGGCAGGCTACCAGTCGATTCTGCTGGGTATCACCAAGGCGTCGCTGGCGACCGAGTCGTTTATCTCGGCAGCGTCTTTCCAGGAGACCACCCGGGTGCTCACCGAGGCTGCGGTTCGCGGCACACGTGATACCTTGCGCGGCCTGAAGGAAAATGTTATTGTCGGCCGTCTTATTCCGGCAGGCACGGGCTTGGCGTACCACGCAGCGCGTCGTCGTCAGGGCGGTTTGACTGCCACGGAGTTGGAGACACTTTCCACCTCCACGCCGACCGCCTCGTTCGCCGAAGCTCCAGCCGGTAGTGATAATGGTGAGTAAGCCAGTTTTCGGCTGATCTTACCGACATACGAAATGAGGTGCATGGACGCACCTTGTGTTCGGGTCAAGGATGACGGAGCGCTGGCTTGCTGCATATTGGCAGGCCGCTCAAGTTAACAACCGCTTCTTGGCAGACCGAATTTGATCGGGCTGCCTTTATGTTTTCAGGATTAGCTACGCATGACGACAGTCAACCAATTGGTGCGCAAATCCCGCAGCCCCAAGACCTACAAAAGTGGGTCGCCGGCACTGCAGGCCAGCCCGCAGCGCCGCGGCGTTTGCACGCGCGTA
>JALYXN010000251.1 GCA_030947085.1 Pseudomonadota bacterium
AAGGAAGGCGCCTTTTTTGGCATGCGCAACGGTCAACTCGAGCAAATGCAGGACGCCTCCTCGGAAGATGTCGATCTCGCGGTCAAGGAAGCCATCGAGTTGCGTTGGGCCGGCATGTAGGTCTGGCACGCTCTCCGGAATTCCCGCGTTGGCCTGGCGTTGCGCCAGCAAGTGGTTCATCAATACGCGCAAGTGCGCCGCACGGTTTACCTACTCACGCCATCCAGCCCAGGCTCCTGGTGGACGGTGCGTTCAAGCTCGAGATCGTCCAGCGCTGTCGACCCGCCGGTGGCGCCCAACGGGCTGGCCCCGTCACGCGTGCTTCCGCATCCGTGTCGTATTGACGTCGACGCCCTGGATGAGCCACATCGAACACCGCTGGATCGACGCCCCCTTGCAGGTATGCACGGGGACGTCCTACGGCGTCCGGCCAATCCCCATTACCGCCATGATGTGCGCCTCTGGCACGCCACGATTTAGATACGACAGCACATGCGCCCGGTTTAACTCGCGCGTCGAGTGCACGCCCTTGCTGCGAATCGTGTCGACGGCCAGCCGATCTTCTTCCGTCAGCGGCGGTGCTATTTGGCGCATGACGACACCTTGGCTCATCTCGGTACCCAGTGAATAGCGGTACGAAGCGTAATCATGTTTCGTTACTTTAGCGCCCATTTACAAGCCGTTCCTTTTGATTACGCTGCGACCATTTCCTCCGCTTCCTCGGTCACCGGCAGGGGGCTGCGGATCAGATGATCGAAGGCGCTCAGCGCCGCGGTGGAACCGGCGCCCATGGCGATCACGATCTGCTTGTACGGCACGGTGCTGGCGTCGCCAGCGGCGAATACGCCGGGCAGGGAGGTCTGGCCGCGATCATCGATGATGATCTCGCCGCGCTCGGACAACTCCAGCGTGCCTTTCAACCAGTCGGTGTTGGGCAGCAGGCCGATCTGCACGAAGATGCCTTCGAGCTCGATGTGCTCAATGCCGCCGCCGATACGATCCTTGTAAAGCAGGCCGTTGACCTTTTGTCCGTCGCCCAGCACTTCGGTGGTCTGCGCGCTGAGGATGATGCTGACGTTGTGCAGGCTGCGCAGCTTGCGCTGGAGGACCTCGTCCGCACGCAGCTTGGTGTCGAACTCGATCACCGTCACATGGCTCACCAGACCGGCCAGGTCGATGGCTGCCTCGACGCCGGAATTGCCGCCGCCGATCACCGCCACGCGCTTGCCCTTAAACAACGGGCCGTCGCAATGCGGGCAATAGGCCACGCCCTTGTTCTTGTAGGTGTCTTCGCCCGGCACGTTCATCTGGCGCCAGCGGGCACCGGTGGACAGCACGATCGTGCGGGATTTCAGCGTCGCACCATTGGCCAACTCGATGCCGATGAAGTCACCGGGTGCCTTGGCCGGAATCAGTTTTTCGGCGCGTTGGAGGTTCATGATGTCGACGTCGTATTCCTTGACGTGCTGCTCCAGTGCGGCGACGAGCTTGGGGCCTTCCGTGTATGACACGGAGATGAAGTTCTCGATGCCCATGGTGTCAAGTACTTGGCCGCCAAAGCGTTCGGCGGCCACGCCAGTGCGAATGCCCTTACGGGCAGCGTAGACAGCTGCCGCGGCGCCGGCCGGACCGCCGCCGATGACCAGCACATCGAACGCTTCCTTGGTCTTCAGCTTTTCCGCATCACGAGCGCGGGAGCCGGTGTCGATTTTGGCGAGGATCTGCTCGAGGCTCATGCGCCCCTGGTCGAATACGTTACCGTTGAGATACACGGTGGGCACCGACATGACCTGACGCCGGTCGACCTCCTCCTGGAACAACGCGCCATCGATGGCGACATGCCGGATCTTCGGGTTCAGCACGCTCATCAGGTTGAGCGCCTGCACCACGTCGGGACAGTTCTGGCAGGACAGGGAAAAATAGGTCTCGAACTTGTACTCGCCCTCCAGCTGGCGGACTTGTTCGATGACGTCCTGGGCGGTCTTCGATGGATGGCCGCCCACCTGCAGCAAGGCGAGCACCAGCGAGGTGAACTCATGACCCAGGGGAATGCCGGCGAAGCGCACACCGATGTCGGTGCCCACCCGGTTGATCGCAAAGGACGGCTTGCGCACGTCGTCATCGCGATGCACCAGCGTGACCTGATCCGAAAGCACGGCGATTTCCTGCAGCAGCTGGTCGAGTTCGGCGGCCTTCGCGCTGTCGTCGAGGGACGCGACGATCTCGATTGGCTGCGTGACCATGTCGAGGTAGGTCTTCAACTGGGCAGTGAGATTGGCATCCAACATGGCGATTTCCCTGGATCGGGGTGGAATTAGGAACGAGTCTGGCGAGCACCCGGGGAAATCCCGGGTGTCGCGCAGTTCTTCTCTTGGAACATCGGACGGTCTGAACAACCCGGTCCGGCTGCGCGCATCAGGACGATGCGCGCATGGCATCGTCTTAGATCTTGCCGACAAGGTGCAGCGAGGGCGCGATGGTGTTCTCGCCTTCCTGCCACTTGGCCGGGCACACTTCGTTCGGATGGGCGGCCACATACTGCGCAGCCTTCAGCTTGCGCAAGGTCTCGGAGACATCACGGGCGATCGCGTTGTCATGGACTTCCATGGTCTTGATCACGCCGTCGGGATTGATGATGAAGGTGCCACGCAGGGCCAGACCGTCTTCCTCGATATGCACGTCGAAAGCGCGGGTCAGCTTGTGGGTCGGGTCGCCGATGAGCGCGAATTTCGCCTTGCCGACCGCCGGTGAGGTCTCGTGCCATACCTTGTGCGAGAAATGGGTGTCGGTGGTGACGATGTAGACCTCGGCGCCGGCCTTCTGGAACTCGGGGTAATTCGCCGCAGCGTCCTCGACCTCGGTGGGGCAGTTGAAGGTAAACGCGGCAGGCATGAAAATCACGACAGACCACTTGCCCTTCATGTCGGCATCGGAAAGTTCGATGAACTCGCCGTTCTTGAAAGCATTTGCCTTGAAAGGCTTGATTTCGGTATTGATCAAAGACATCTGTATCTTCCGTGGTGTGGTGATTGAACAGGCATGATAAATGCTCGAGATCGATTAACCTAATTGATTGTTTTCATCACAACGATCGTCTGTGGCTATGATGAAGTGATCAAGCACGCCGAAATGCTCGCGTTCTTTAAAAGGCGTAGGTTCGGCGACGCACCGGTGCCCTCCAGCCGATGTTGCGATGCATATATGGCTGGCACCTCGCAACGAATCGCACATTCATCAGCCTGCAGACGATCTGGCCGGACGGATCGACGTCGCCCGGTACCTGCGTGCCCGATGCACGAAAGAAAAAGCTCAACGGCGGCGGCGGTGACCAATCCGATGGCAGGGTGCCAGAAAGTATGCGCCAGCGGCGGTGATCCGCTGACGCCGTAATTGCTTTTCACTTGCCGCTATCCTGACCTCTGCGGAGCCACGGAACGGCCCTGATCCACAGTGCGCTAAAATGCTCGTTTTGACGGAGGCGGTATGACGCAGTCAGCATCTCCCGGCGCGCGCTTTCGCGCGGCCGTTGCCGAGGAACAGCCGTTGCAGGTGGTCGGCGCCATTACCGCCTATGCCGCACTGATGGCAAGGCGCAGTGGCTTCAAGGCGATCTATCTCTCCGGCGGCGGGGTGGCGGCCAATTCACTGGGCATGCCCGATCTTGGCATCAGTTCGATGGAGGACGTGCTTACCGATATTCGCCGTATCACCGACGTCTGCGATCTGCCGTTGCTGGTCGATGTGGACACGGGTTGGGGTGGGGCCTTCAATATCGCCCGTACCATAAGGTCGATGATCAAGGCGGGCGCTGGCGCGATCCATATCGAGGATCAGGTCGCCGCCAAGCGCTGCGGTCATCGCCCGGGCAAGGCCATTGTCTCGAAAGATGAAATGGTCGACCGGGTGAAGGCTGCGGTCGACGCGCGCACCGACGATCAGTTCGTGATCATGGCGCGCACCGATTCGATGGCGGTGGAAGGACTGGCCTCGGCGATCGAGCGGGCGCAGGCGTGCGTCGAAGCCGGTGCCGACATGATCTTTCCCGAAGCGATTATCACGCTGGAGCAATACCGCGAGTTCAGGGCCGCGGTCAAAGTACCGATTCTGGCCAACATCACCGAGTTCGGTCAGACCCCGCTGTTTACCCGCGAAGAGCTGGCCAGCGCGAACGTCGACATCATTCTGTATTGCTGTGGCGCGTATCGGGCGATGAACAAGGCGGCGTTGAATTTTTACGAGACCGTTCGCCGCGATGGCACGCAGAAAGCGGCGGTGCCGACGATGCAGACTCGCGAAGAACTCTACGATTATCTCGACTATCACGCCTACGAGCGCAAGCTGGATGCATTGTTTGCCGGCGGTAAATCCGACTGAGCGACGCCACTGATCGGCGTGTTCGCTCTCCTGTTGCGCAGCCGCAAGCGCATCTTTCCCGATTGAGGTTCCATTTATGAGCGAAACCAACCAGACCTTGTCCAAGCCCAAGAAATCCGTGGCGCTTTCCGGTGTGGCAGCAGGCAATACCGCGCTTTGCACTGTCGGCCGTAGCGGCAACGATCTGCATTACCGCGGCTACGATATTCACGACCTCGCCGCCAAGGGCTGTTTCGAGGAAGTCGCCTATTTGCTGGTGCACGGCGTATTGCCGACCTGGACTGAACTGAACAACTACCGTGCGCGCCTCAGGCGCCTGCGCGGCTTGCCGGCACCGGTGAAGGCTGCGCTGGAGTTGCTGCCAGCGGCCACCCATCCGATGGACGTCTTGCGCACGGGATGTTCCGTAGTCGGCACAGTATTGCCTGAAAAGGACGACCATAATCTCACCGGCGCGCGCCAGATCGCCGACCGCATGATGGCCGGCTTCGGTTCGATCCTGCTGTACTGGTATCACTTCAGCCACAATGGCAAGCGCATCGAGACGGAGACCGATGACGAGTCGATTGCCGCCCACTTCCTGCATCTTTTGCATGGAAAGCCTCCCAGCGAACTGCACGCCAACGCGTTGGACAAGTCGCTGGTGCTTTACGCCGAGCACGAATTCAACGCCTCGACGTTTGCCGCTCGCGTCATCGCCGGCACCGGTTCGGACATGTATTCGGCCTTGACTGGCGCCATCGGCGCACTGCGCGGCCCCAAACACGGCGGTGCCAACGAGGTGGCGATGGAAATCATCTCGCGCTATCGCAGCGCGGACGAGGCGGAAGCGGATATTCGTGCTCGCGTCGAGCGCAAGGAAATCATCATCGGCTTTGGCCATCCGGTTTATACGGTGTCCGATCCGCGCAACGAGATCATCAAGGAAGTGTCGCGCAAGTTGTGCAGCGACGGCGGTAACCAGACCCTTTTCGATGTTTCCGAGCGCATCGAGGAGGTCATGGCCGAGACCAAGAAGATGTTTCCCAATCTCGACTGGTTCTCCGCCAGCGCGTATCACATGATGGGCGTGCCGACCGCCATGTTCACGCCGTTGTTTGTGATCGCCCGAACCTCGGGCTGGAGCGCCCATGTGATCGAGCAACGTCAGGATGGCAAGATCATCCGCCCCAGCGCCAATTACACTGGCCCGGAAGATCAGAACTTCGTGCCGATCGACAAGCGCTGATCTGGCGCAATCAGGCGATAGCAACTTGTGACTGATGCCTTTTTCGGTGCAACGCAGCATTCGACGGTGGGTCGATTGGAAACGAAAAAAAAAGCCGGCCAGAGTGGCCGGTTTTTTTATCTGCGACGACCGGCAATGGTGGTTCACGTTTTTTTATAGGGAAAGCCTGACGAATAGCCTATCTCGCTCGGCCGGCTGCAGCAGTTGCAAATCTTCTCGTAGAGTTCACACAGAGTGTTCACAATCATCAATACTTGGTCGCGTGACCAGGTTTTTGTGACACGTTCCACATTCCTAAAGCGTCATTGGGTGTAGGCGCCCGTAAAAATAATCTGGATGCCTCTGCATCCGCGACACCATTTCGTTCGTACGTTCAAAAAGCAGGGGGCCTGTGTTCGTTGTATCAACGGAGAAACGCTATGCGTAAGACCCTTCTTGTTTCTGCCCTGTGTCTCGGTTTGGGCATCACCTTGCCAGCGTTGTCGCAGACGACGCCCAACGACAATTCCAACCAACACAATAATTCCAGTCAGAACACGGACAATAGTCAGCGCACTCGGACTGACACCAGCACTAGCAATCGCGACAATTCCAACCAGAACAATAATTCCAGTCAGACCACCGACAACAGTCAGCTGACGAGGACCAACACCACCACCACCACCACCAATAGTACTCGCGACAATTCCAATCAGAACAACGATGCTAGCTCGCGTAACAACTCGAATCAGAACAACGATGCCAGCTCGCGCGACAATTCCAATCAGAACAACGATTCGAGCTCGCGCAATAACTCCAATCAGGGCAATGACTACAGCTCGCGCGACAACTCGAATCAAAACAATGACTCCAGCATGCGAGATAACTCGAATCAGAACAACGATTCGAGCACGCACTCCACGACTGGTTCGTTTAACACCAGCAACGCGGTAGCCACCGCCACGCTCAATGGCTCGGTGTCGAACGTCAGCGTGAGCGGTATCGGCAACTCCGCCATGAACACCGGCCATGCCAACGGCGGCAGCGGTGGCATGGGTGGCGATGGATACGGTGGCCAGGGGACGGGGGGTCACGGACAGCGTGGCGGTGATGGCGGTAGCGCACTGGCCACCAGCGGTAGCGGTGGCGATGGTAGCAGCGACAGCGCTGATGGATCCGCTCAGAGCAGTGCGACGGGTGGTTCGGGCAAGGGCGATGGTGGTTGGGCATCCACGGGTCGCGGTCGGGCGGGAACGCCCAGTGGTGGTTCGAGCTCGAGCATGGGCGCCGCCGGGACAGCCGGTTCGGCCACAGCCAGTTCCAACAGCGGTGCGGGTACGGGCGGCATGAGCGGCAGCGGCACTGCCACTGCGGGTTCCGGCGGTGCCGGTGGCACTGGCGGCCAAGGCATGGGCAGCAGCGGCTACGGTGCGGCGGGCGGCGCAGGCGGTGCAGGCGGCAGCGCCATGGCCGATGCGGGCACGTTCAACATGTCCAACACCATGTCTGGTGCGGCGTCCGGCGCGGCCGGCGTGACGAACCTCGCGCAGAACAGCGGTGCGGCTTCGTTGATCCAGCAGAGCGTCAACGTGCAGGCGAATCTCAATCTCGGGCATTGAGTGGTCGGGGCGCCGCGGGATGTCCCGCGGCGTCGCGGTTTCCAGGCGCGCCGCATGAGTTGTAAAGCGGCGAACGGGCAGATTCGACACCCAGCACATCCCGCACGGAGATACTTCATGCGCACGACTCCACAAAAGCTCGTCGCCATGGTGCTATATCTGGTCCTCGCACCAGCCAGCGCCGCTACCGCCTTGCAGCCCGTTGCAGCCGTCGGCGTCAAGCCGGCCGATGCCGGCGTAAAAACAGCTGTTAGCGCAGCCGCTCCCAGGACAGGCGATCTTGCAATACCCAGGTCGAAGAAGGAGGTCAATGACTTCGGCCCGCGGGCGGACGCAAGCACGCTGTCTGCGATGAGCGGCGGTACCGACGTGCACCAGCAAACCACGCTCAACGGCACGGTGAGCGACAACCATAACGACCACGTCTCCACCGGCTACAACGACATCAGCAGCGGCGCATTTAACGGGGCGAGCGGTGTGTCCACGGTCATCCAGAACAGCGGCAACAGCGTGCTGATCCAGAACGCCACCATTATCAACGTTCAGTTCAAACCATGAGGCAATGGCTGCCCTGGGCGCTGCTGGCCTGTGTGTACTCGACCGCACCACTGGCCGCCTCGTCGACGCTACTGCATGCGCCGGGCGGCAGCTATTCGCTGCATTTGACCAGCCTCAAGGAAGCGCGCTACCTCAACACGATCCATCAAAAGTACGACTTCAGTTGCGGCTCGGCGGCCGTCGCCACGCTGCTCACCTATCAATACAACTACCCCGTCGACGAACAGACGGCGTTCGAACAAATGTACGCCCATGGCGATCAGGAAAAAATAAGGCGAGAAGGGTTTTCATTGCTGGACATCAAGCGCTTTCTGCAGGCCAACGGCTTCGATGCCGATGGCTTCGATGTGCCGCTTGACCGGCTCCGCAAGGACCATCTTCCGGCGATTGTGCTGATCAACGAACACGGCTATCACCACTTCGTCGTGATCAAGGGCATCACCGATAACCGTGTGTTGGTCGGTGATCCGGCCAGGGGCACGCGTTCGATGCCGCGTTCGCAGTTCCAACAGTTGTGGAAGAGCCATCTCGTGTTCGTCATTCATAACCGTCGCAGCCTCGCCATCTTCAATAGCAAGGACGATTGGCGCGCGGCACCGTCTGCACCGCTGAGTTCGGTGCTTAATCGCAGTGGGCTGGAAAGGCTCGTGATGTCCCGCCGTGGACCGGGCGATATCTAAAGGAAACTACGCTATGGAACACGCACAGGTTCGGACACTCATCGTCTTTGTACTCGCCAGCGTCGGGTTAGTGGTCAGCTGTGCCGCTGGTGCGCAAGTGACAAGCAGCGCGGTTAAGCATTCAGCGGCGGAGGTG
>JALYXN010000253.1 GCA_030947085.1 Pseudomonadota bacterium
CGCTGCTATCATCAACGGTCTTAAACACAAGAAATCAAGGAATTACCATGGGTAAGGGTGATCGCAAGACTCGTCGCGGCAAGACTTATCGTGGCAGCTACGGCAATTCCCGCGCGCACAGCGTGACGCCGGCCGTAGTGGGCACCAAGCCGACGGTGACCAAGCCGGCTGCCACCAAGAAAGCGGCGCCGAAGAAAAAGTCGGCCTGAAGCGGCTGCGGTCCTTACAAGGCTGAAAAAACCCTCGCCCCGGCGGGGGTTTTTGCTTTCTGGGGATGCTGAAACGCGGGCGGTTGCTGGCCCACGAGGGTTCCTTTCCCGCAACAATAATGACCGTTTGCTTCAAACTGAAGAGATCGCTATGCTTCGATCCACCGTGTTAATGCATTAGTACATTATGAAGCGCCGTTCACTGGATCCGGAAACACCGGTCGCGTCTGCCGAGATGAGCCTTTGCGAGGCGCTGCTTTCGTTGAAGAGCCCCGCCGAAATGAGCGCGTTCCTCTACGATCTCTGCACGCCTGCCGAACTGGAGGTGCTGGTGGATCGCTGGCGAGTGGTGCCATTTCTTCTTGACGGTGTTTCCTACCGGGAAATCCACGAGCGCACCGCGGTCAGCATCACCACCATCGGCCGGGTCGCTCGCTATCTCAATCAGGGCAGTGGCGGCTATCTGGCCGCCGCCGCCAAAGCCGCACGGCGCCAGTCGCTGGCAGCAAAAAAGGCCAAAGCATGAAAGCGCGTGACCGTTTGCGAATAGCGATGCAGAAGTCCGGTCGGCTGACCGAGCCGGCACTGGAGCTGCTTAATCGGTGCGGGCTGAGTTTTCGGCAGAGTCGCGACAAGCTTTTCTTGTTTGGTGAGGGCGAGCCGGTCGATCTGCTGCTGGTTCGTGACGACGATATTCCCGGGCTCATCGCGCAGGGGGTTTGCGACCTTGGCATCGTCGGGCGCAACGTATTGAACGAATTCCAGCTCGCGCCAGTGGGACTGGATTCCGAACCGTTGAACGAATTGCGTCCTCTGGGTTTCGGTCGCTGCCGCTTGTCGATTGCGGTGCCGCAGGAGTTCGACTATCAGCAGCCGGCACATCTGGAAGGCCGCCGCATTGCCACGTCTTATCCCGGCTTGCTCGCGGAATGGCTGGCCCTGCATGGCGTGACTGCCGGCGTGATGACGCTGGCAGGCTCGGTGGAGATCGCGCCGAAACTGGGTACCGCCGATGCGATCTGTGACCTGGTGCAGAGCGGTGGCACCCTGGTAGCAAACCAGTTGCGCGAAGCGGAGGTGTTGCTGGAAAGCGAGGCGGTGTTAGCCGGTCCGCTGACCCTGCCGGTCGACGAACGTGGCGACATGCTCGAATTGCTGCTCAAACGGTTGGACGGCGTGATCCAGGTGCGCGAATCGCGGTTGCTGCTGCTGCAGACATCGAGGCAGTCGCTCGAAGCCGTTATCCGCTTGTTGCCAGGCGGCCCGCAACCGACGTTGCTGCCGGTGGTGGGACAGCCGGATCAGTTCATGCTGCAGGCGCTGTGCGCTGGCGAGATCAGCTGGCGCGAACTCGAAGAGATCAAGAAAGCCGGGGCGCGGGAGATGTTCGTGCTGCCGGTGGAGAAAATGCTCGCATGAAACGTCTGGACTGGAATGCGCTGGAGGGTCCGGCCCGGATCGACGCACTGGCGCGGCCGGCGCAGTCTCGCGCCGACGGGCTGCGCAGCGGCGTGGAGCAGATCATCGCCAAGGTCAGGCAGGGCGGCGATAGCGCCTTGCTGGAACTGAGCGCCAAATACGACGGCTGCGAGCTTTCATCCATCGCGGTGGACGAGGCGGAATTTGCCGCGGCCGAGGCGGCGCTCGATCCGGCATTGAAGGCCGCGATCCGTGAAGCGGCCGGACGGATCGAGCTGTTTCACCGCGCTGCCGCGCCGCAGCCGGTCGCCGTCGACACCGCAAAAGGCGTCCGTGTGGAGCGCATCCTGCGGCCGATCCATCGGGTCGGTCTGTATGTGCCAGCGGGCACCGCGCCGCTGCCATCGACCGCGCTAATGCTGGGTGTGCCGGCGATGATTGCCGGCTGCCGCGAGGTGGTACTTTGCTCGCCGGCGCGAGCCGACGGGCGTTGCGACGAAGCGGTGCTGTACGCCGCGCGGCTTACCGGCGTGCACAAGGTGTTCAAGATCGGCGGGGCGCAAGCGATCGCGGCGATGGCTTATGGCACCGACAGCGTGCCTCGCTGCGACAAGTTGTTCGGTCCGGGCAATGCCTGGGTGACCGAAGCCAAGCTCCAGGTCTCGGCCGATCCCGGTGGCGCGGCGATCGACATGCCGGCCGGTCCGTCGGAGGTACTGGTGATTGCCGATGCCGATGCCAATCCCATATTCGT
>JALYXN010000278.1 GCA_030947085.1 Pseudomonadota bacterium
GGTCTGCCTGCGCTACACCGCCGCGTGGCTCGATGGCCTTGGCTGCGTGCCCATCCATCACCTGATGGAAGACGCCGCCACTGCCGAAATCGCGCGCGCCCAGCTATGGCAATGGCTGCATCACGGCAAACTGGAGTTTGCCGACCACGCGCCGATCACTTTCGCGCTCTTCGATCATGCGCTGGCCACGCACACCCATCGTCTGCGCCACAGCCGTCACCCCGGCGCCGCCCGCGCCAACCAAGCCGCAGCACTGCTATTGCGCATGACACACGACGACACGTTGGGCGACTTCCTCACCCTGCCTGCCTACGAGCAACTCGCCTGATGCACGCCCTATGTAGGAGCGCACCCTGTGAGCGAACTCGCGAATGCGGAACAAAAGGTATCGCGCACAGGGTGCGCTCCTACACCAAATGACAGATCGCCATCCACGGAGTTACCTCATGAAGAACACCCTGCCTACCGCTGAACAGATCACCCTGGACTGGAACAACAGCCCGCGCTGGAAGGACGTCAAGCGCAACTACACGGCCGCCGACGTGGTGCGTCTGCGCGGCACCGTCGCCGTGGAACATTCGCTGGCCCGTCGCGGTGCCGAGCGCTTGTGGACGTCGCTGCACAAGGAGGATTTTGTCAACGCGCTGGGTGCGCTCACCGGCAACCAGGCGATGCAGCAGGTGAAGGCCGGCTTGCAGGCGATCTATCTGTCCGGCTGGCAAGTGGCTGCCGATGCCAACGTGGCCGGCGAAATGTATCCGGATCAGTCGTTGTATCCGGCCAACTCGGTGCCGCTGGTGGTCAAGCGCATCAACAACACCTTGCTGCGCGCCGACCAGTTGCATCATGCCGAAGGCAACGACGACACCGACTGGCTGGTACCAATCGTGGCCGACGCCGAGGCCGGCTTTGGTGGCGTGCTGAATGCCTTCGAGCTGATGAAAGGCATGATCGAGGCCGGTGCCGCCGGCGTGCATTTCGAAGATCAGCTGGCCGCCGCCAAGAAGTGCGGCCACATGGGCGGCAAGGTGCTGGTGCCAACCCGCGAGGCGATCGACAAGTTGAACGCCGCGCGGCTGGCCGCCGATGTCGCCGGGGTGCCAACCCTGCTGATCGCGCGCACGGATGCCGATGCCGCCGACCTGCTCACTTCGGATATCGACGAGGTCGACAAGGCATTCACCACCGGCGAGCGCACGGTGGAGGGCTTCTTCCGGGTGCGCCCGGGTCTGGACCAGGCCATCAGCCGCGGGCTTGCCTATGCGCCGTATGCCGACCTGATCTGGTGCGAGACCAGCAAGCCGAACCTCGACGATGCACGCACGTTCGCCGAGGCGATCCACGCGAAGTATCCCGGCAAGATGCTGGCCTACAACTGCTCGCCCAGCTTCAACTGGAAGAAGAATCTGGACGACGCCACCATCGCGAAGTTCCAGGTCGAGTTGGCCGCGATGGGCTACAAGTTCCAGTTCATCACCCTGGCCGGCTTCCACAGCCTCAACTACGGCATGTTCGAACTGGCCCACGGCTATGCCCGCCGGCAGATGAGCGCGTTCGTCGAACTGCAGGAAAAGGAGTTCGCCGCCGCCGAGCGAGGCTTCACCGCTGTCAAGCACCAGCGCGAGGTGGGTACCGGCTACTTCGATTCGGTGACCCAGGCGATCCAGCAGGGTCAGTCATCCACCACCGCACTGAGCGGCTCGACCGAGGAAGCACAGTTTGCCCACCACGCTGCCGCGTGAACCCGATGCGGGAGCGACTCAGGCCGCTCCCGCCATCTTGGCCAACACCGTTTCTGACGGTGGAACCAAGGCGATCACCGTCCAGCCCGGCTTGGGCTCGAGCTCGCGTTTGGATGAGGCAACCCGCAGCGAACCCTTTTCCTCGATGCCGAACATCAGCACGCTGTTCGAGCCGTATTGATCGATGAAATGCGGCCAGTCGAAGGTGCTGCTGAGCTTGGTCAGCTTGATCCGCCAGCCCAGATCCAGCATTTCGGCAAAGCGGCCGTGGGTCATCTCTTCGGTGAATAGTGGTGGGGCCAGCAGGTTGCCGGCCAGCGCGGCCCGATCGGTGTTTTCCTGCGGGGTGAGATTGCGCAATCGGTAGACCTTTTCCCGACCGAACTCCTGGCGATAGTGCACGCAGGCCAGCGAGTTGCGTTCGCGATGGGTGGAAAGCGCCAGCAGGCGGCCAATGCCGGTAAGGTCGAGATGACGCTCGGCGTGCGGCGAGGCCGGGTTGCCGAAGAAGGTGTGGATGCCTTCCATGCGCGCCAGTCGTACGCCATCCCAGTCGTCGTCGACCAGCATCACGTGGAAACCCGCTTCACCGAGCACCTTGCCGATCGCCCGCGCGACCTGATCGGAGCCAAAAATCAGCAGACCGCGCGGCTCCGGCTCGGCGACCTTCAGCCATAACGCCAGCGGGCGTGCGGTGGCGCTCTGCAGCACGACGGTACCGATGATCAGGGTGAAGATCAGCGGCACCAGCGCATTGGCGCCGGGCACACCAAGGACATCCAGCCGCAGCGCGAACAAGGCCGACACCGACGCTGCCACAATGCCGCGCGGCGCTACCCAGGCGATCAACGCACGCTCGCGCCAGGTCAGTCCGCTGCCGACACTAGCGAGCAGCACCGTCAGCGGACGGACCAGCAACTGTGCGATGGCGAACAAGGCGATACCCGCGAACAGCATCCCCGGCGGCAATGGCCAGTGCAGTCGCGCCGCCAGCAGAATGAACAGCACCGACACCAGCACCGTGGTGAGGTTCTCCTTGAAATCCAGGATGTCGTCGATGTGCACGCCGCGCAGGTTGCCCAGCGCGATGCCCATGATGGTCACGGCCAGCAGGCCCGACTCGTGGGTCAAGGCGTTGGACACACTGAATGCCAGCAGCACCGATGCCAGCACCGCATAGTTCTGCAGGTATTCGG
>JALYXN010000282.1 GCA_030947085.1 Pseudomonadota bacterium
CGAGTTCATCGTCCAGAAAGCGGTCGCTGGTGACGTAGTGATTGATCCCGATGAGGTCAGGCGGACGCGCGTTCTCGGAAAACCAGTCGATCTCCGCCTCGCTTGCTTTGCACCAATCTCGTAGCCACGACCACAACGGGTGGGCGCGATTCACGCGGCCGCACAACAGGTCCCAACTCAGCCAGCGCAAGTCGCTGTTGAAGTCGGCTTGATACTGCAGCGCAGCGGTGGCGTACGTCGTACCCAAGTCGTCCGTTTGTATCAGCCGCGCGTTCGGATTGATCTGCTCGATCGCGCGCATCGAAAGAACCACGCCCCGGCACTGGTTGAACAACGCATTCTTGAAAGTAACTTCATCGCGCCCGTGGGGGTGCCACAGTCCATATAGCCCGCTGAAACGCGCGGTAGTGAGCGGCTCGTTTACCGGCGTGTAGTTATCGATCCAGGGATACCGTCGAGCGACTTCTGCGGCATAACGCGCGAGTTTCGTCGAAAATTCCGGGTCGATCAGACTGGTGTGACGTGGCCCGCTGCCATGATGGACCAAGCCGACGATAGGGCGAATGTCCAGCTCGCGCAGCCTTCCAAGATGGGCGTCCGACCATGCCCAATCGGCTTCTTGCCCGTTCGGCGACACGCGCTCCCATAGCACCGGATAACGGAGGGCACGGATGCCTAGAGTAGCGAAGCGCGTCAGGTCCTCCAGTGCGCAAGCATAAGGCCGATCGTCAAGCTGGCTGAAATAGCGATCCCCGACGCGGTTGATGGTGCACTCCACACCGCCCCATAGTTCTACGCTCTCATGGGCCGATTGCTGCATGGCGATACCGTGTCAACCCTTGGCAATCAGGGGGGCCTCCACCGACGCGGCCCCCATCCCGATAGAAACATCCGATGCGGCATCGCAGGAAACCCGACCCAGCCTTTGCAGCACATATTGTGCCGCCTTCAGGGCGCCACCGACACACTGGTCCATATTGTAATAGCGATATTTCGCCAGGCGGCCAACAAACGTCACGTCGTGCTCTTTTAAAGCAAGCGCGTCGTAACGTTTGAACAGGGTCTCATTTTCCGCTCGTGGCACCGGATAATAGGGATCGCCTTCGGCTTCGGGGTACTCGCGGACAATGGAGGTCCCCCGGTGAATTTGACCGGTTAGATGCTTGAACTCGGTAATTCGCGTGTAGTCGAAATCGTTGGGATAATTGACGGTTCCCACGCGCTGATATTGCGCGGTTTCAGCCAGGTGCTCGTGTTCGAAACGCAGGGAACGATACGGCAACGGCCCGTAGCAATAGGCGTAATACGCGTCCAGAGGCCCGGTGAACACGACGTGGGTGGCCTGCACCTGCTCGCGGAATTCAAAGAAGTCCACCCCTGATTCTACGCGAATGCCAGGGTGGTCGAGCAGGCGCGAGAACAGCACCGTGTACCCATCTTTCGGCATCGCCTGAAACGTGTCGGTAAAGTAGCGATCATCGTGATCGACGCGGGTGGGAATACGAGCGGCCACGGAGGCTGCCAGCTCCGACGGATCCAGGCCCCACTGCTTGCGTGTATAGCCGCGGAAGAACGTTTCATAAAGGTCGCGCCCGACCGCGTTGATGACCACGTCTTCGCTGGTCCGGATCGGTTCTCGCGGCTCACGCACTCCGTCGAAAAAGCCCTGAATCGTCGACTCGTCCAGGCTCAGCCCATACAGCCGGTTGACGGTATCGATGTTGATCGGAATGGGCACCAGCTGATTTCCCACCTTGGCCAGTACCCGGTGCTCGTACGGCCTCCATTGGGTGAATCGGGAGAGATAGTCGACGATGCGCTGGCTGTTGGTATGGAAGATATGGGGACCGTACGGGTGAATCATGACGCCATGCGCGTCGATGCGATCGTATGCGTTGCCGCCGATATGGTCTCGCTTGTCGATGACCAGCACACTTAGACCTTGAGTAGCGAGTTGTTGGGCGACTACCGCGCCGGAGAAGCCGGCGCCAACGACCAGGACATCGACCTTCATCCGATGCTTTCCTCTACCACTTCGCCTCGCTGGTCGGACGCGTTGGCACGACCAGCGATGGCGTCCTGAATCTGACTGCGTATGGTCGATACCGTAGCGGTCCACGAAGCACCTTGTGCACGTTTCACACCTTCCTCAATCAAGCGCAGATCCGGCGCGTGCCAAGCGCGGTCGACCGCCTGAAGAAATTCGTCCTGTGATCCAGCCACATCAACTACCGGCGTGAAGTTTCTCACCACGTCCGCCACTGCGGTGGAGACGATGGGCTTGGCGGCGGCCATGTACTCCAGGGTCTTGGTGGGATTGATGTAGCGGGTGGCGTCGTTCAGCGCAAATGGCATGAGACAGACATCAAAACCCTTCACCAGAGCAGGCAGTGATTCATACGCCTGCTGGCCTAACCAGTGGATGTTCGGCATCTGGGGCAGCTGACTCTGATCAACCTTCACCACCGGCCCAGCCATGACAATCGAGGCGTCCGGAAAGCGTTCCGCAAGAGCGGCGATAAGCGAGTAGTCGAGCCGTTCATCAATGACGCCGAAGTAGCCAAACACCGGACGCGGCAATGCTGCTACCGGGGCGAGGACCTCGGTTCGCGCGCTCCGCGCGCGGCCAAAATGTTTCACGTCCACACCGCAACCATGGAAGTGGACGTTGCCATGATGACGGGACTTTGATTGAAACAATTGGTATCCACCGGTAAACACCACGTCTGCATGCGATAGCACGAATCGTTCGCGGTCGGCGATGTCAGCAGGTGCAAAGCGGAAGTTTGCCAGTTCGTCCATGCAATCGTAGACGACGCCGTAAGCTCCAAACTTACCCAGCAGACTGGGCGCCGTCATGGGCGAGTAGAACCATTGCACCGGGCGCTCGAACAGCCCAGCCAGGAGCGGATGGTTCTGCAGCGCGTTGCGAATCAGCACAAGTACCGTTGCGCACTCATCTTCGATAGAGGCCGATGCAGGGAGAATCGGCACGATCCTGACGATGTTCCGCTGCGGCTCGGAAATCTCCAGCCGGGGAGCGGCATCGGCTGAGACCGCCGGCGAGGGTTCCTCGATATATGCAATACGGTGATTTTCGGCAAGTCTGGAAAAAATCTGTTGAGGACGCTGCCAGACAAAATCCCAGCGAAGATGGCAGTGCGCAATGATCGGAAAGTGCTTGATCCACGCAGTATTGGCGAGGCTGTCGCCGCGTACTACGGGCTGACCTATCAGCTTTGCCTCCCAGCTCGCGTCCGTCGCATCTGCTCGCGTCGACTCCGCATCGTTGTGCCCCGTGGTTGCACGAGGGGTGGTGCTCTTTTCCATGGCTCTTTTCCCAATGGGTGGAAATGCAGTGTCGTGTTGCGGAGGGAAAGCCGCGTGACGATAGTGAAAATCCGCAAAGACAATTACGTCACATCCATTCCTGCCTCGTGAGCGTCAACCAGCGGCCGCCCTGTTTCGAACGGTCGATGCGCCGCACATTCCGCTGCGACGCTATACGAAGGTAAGCCGTTGCAGGCGATAAAAAGGAAAATAAAGAGAACCCTGTAGGAGGTGCATTTCGATTGGCGCCGGCGTCGGCACACTACTAGTTACAGCCCACCGGAAAATCGAAAAAGGACACTCGCGGTGCTTAATACGACTCTGCGTGGACAGTGAGAAGTTGCGGAAATGATCACGCTACCTTGATCACGGTTTCGCCACGTTCTCTCCCGCGCCGGGAGATAAGCAGTGACAATCCTCAAATCACAAGCGTCGGAAGAAAGCGTGGCTTACGCCGCCGACTCTCGTCCGTCGGAGGAGTCGCCTTCGCTGGGTCGAGCGCATCGTCGTGCCATGAATCAGCTCGAATCCGTTCTGCTCAGGGCAGGGCAAAACCGCCTGGCACAAAAATATCCCAAACCTGCTGTTGTCATCGCAGTTCCGGTCTTCAACGAGGCTGAGCGCATCGACCGCTGTGTTGCGGCTTTGACGGCGCAGTGTGATCGGTCTGGCTGCCTGCTGCCTGATGGATTTGTAAGAGTGGTTCTACTCACCAACAATTGCACGGACGGATCGTACGAATTGATTGTCGAGGGCATGCAGCATTGGCAAGTGGCACTTTCCGTACTCGATGTGTCTCTACCAAAAAGTCGGCGGAATGCCGGTTGTGCTCGGCGCCTTGCTAACCACGCCGCACTGGATCTGGTACCGCAAGGAAGCGGACTTTTGTTCATGACCGATGCTGACAGTTCTGTCCCTTCGCAATGGGTGGCCACCTACACCTCGTTCTTGCGCAGCGGCTATGACGCTGTGGCGGGCTCAGTGGATCTTCACCCGGAAGATTGTGCAGATATACCGTTGTCCCTGCACCAGCGTGGACAGCTCGAAGGTCGCTATAGTGAATTGCTTGATCGCCTGGACGCTTTCATTGACCCATTGCCTCACGACCCCTGGCCTCGACACTACAATGCCTCTGGCGCCAATATAGCCGTCCGCGTGAGTGCTCTGCGCGGCATCGATGATTTCCCTGACGTAGCCTGTGGTGAGGATCGGCTATTTATCCGCTGGCTGGAGGCTCACGGGCGTCGCGTCAGACATGACAGCGAAACTCGGGTTTACACGTCAGGCCGCCTGATTGGCCGTGCGACAGGGGGGATGGCCGACACTCTGCGCAAGCGGGTGAAGGTGCCAAACACCCCTTGCGACCCGAGACTGGAGGCTGTCGATCGGGCTCACTTTCGCGCGGTTTTGCGCGCCTCGATCCGTCGCTCCTGGGCCGACCCTGCAAAGCGGCACGCCTTGCTGCAATCTTGGGCTGATCTGGTAGGTGTTGATGTGGCGCTGGTGTCCAACACACTCGACGCAAAAACATTCGAAGCCGCATGGCAAAACCTGGAAGGGGCTGTACCGTTGTTGGAGCGGCATCCCTTGTCACCAAGCGAATTGCCGAGGGAGATTCGGCGCGCCGAGCACATGATGAATTCGTTATTCGAATCCACGGCGGACGTTTCTGAGAAAGTTGCCGATCAACTGCGGACATGAGCAATGACGTGCAGGCTTCAAAAGAAATCAGTCTGCTGACGCGTTTGCGTTCTCAAACCAGCAACCTACTTGCGGCAGCGGTCGATGATGACAGGTCGGAGGGTTTTCCAGACCATGCCTTTCGGATTATCTCCCAGGCAGGCTGCCTGGAGGCGGTACTTCCTCCTCAGCGCCAGGGCGTCGGCCTTGGCTGGGCGGCCAACTCCAACAAATTACTGTTCGCTTTATTGCGGGCGATCGGAGGCGTGCACCTCTCGGCGGCTCGATTGTTTGAGGGGCATGTCAACGCGTTCCAGTTGCTCTGGACCTATGGGGATGCATCTCAACGCGATGCGTTATGCGCCTATGTGGAAGAGGGCGAGTTGCTTGGCGTGTGGAATGCGCCTTCGCCTGATGGCGACATGCTGCTGATCGACAGCGATCGCGGATTTCTCCTGCAAGGCACAAAAGCCTATGCATCCGGAGCCGGAAACATCAGCAGACCGCTGGTTACCGCAAGGCATCCCTCCAGAGGCCTGCTGATGATCTGGCCCAATACCGCCTACACCGTGGGTCCGGCATCTGAGTGGTCGATGCACGGCATGCGATCGTCGTATACGCGGTCGGTAAATTTTGACTGCCTGGTAGAGCGAGGCAGCGTGTTTGGTGAGGCTGACGACTATCATCGGCAACCGGACTTTTCCGGGGGTGCCTGGCGCTTCCTGGCAGCTCAACTGGGGGCCGGCGAGGCATTGGCGGAGATGATGCGAACCCACCTTTTGTTGCGTGGCCGTTCGCACGACACTCACCAGCGAGCTCGTATGGCGCAATGTGACATTGTCATTGAAACCGCGCGGAAGTGGATACTGGACAGCATGCAACGGGTCAGCACCACGGGCGCATCAGTGGAAATGGTTGTACAACATGCCAATGCGGCGCGGTTGGTGGTTGAAAGATCGCTGCTGGATGTGATGGAACTGGTGCATCGTGGTGTCGGTTTGCAATCTTTCAGTCGTGATTCACCGTTCGAACGCGTGTCGCGAGATCTGGCCACCTACTTGCGTCAACCGGCACCGGATTCTCTGGTCGAGTCGATAGGAGCGCGAGCTTTCCTGATGTTACGTCAGGGACTTCTCGGAGGGCTGTTCGATGAGGAGCAGTTGGGCTGATGCATTCGCTGCGTTGCCGCTAATCACGCCAGAAGACCTGGTAGGCAACCGACACGTGTTGGTCATCGCCCCCCATCCCGACGATGAAAGCCTTGGCTGCGGTGGGTTGCTTGCATGGGCCGCACGCACCGGACATCAGCCTCGTGTCCTTTTTCTGACCGATGGAGAAAAATCACACCCGGGATCCGCGCTTTTTCCGACTGAGAGACTTGCTGGCATTCGCCGTCAGGAAGGCGTGGACGCCTGCGCCGCTTTGGGACTTGCGTGCCAGGCGCTGACCTACTTGGGATACCCCGACGGTGGATTGAGTTCGTTGAACGCGATGCAAGGCGAAGCGTTGACCAGCGAGATAAGACGTTGGATTTCGGTCTCGGGTTCGAGCGCCGTGTTCGTCACCGCCCAAACTGATCCTCATGGAGACCATGAGGCTGCCTATGGATGGACGAAACGAGCTGTCCAAGGTTGCACGCAAGCCCGGTTGTTTGCGTACCCCGTGTGGACCTGGATCCGCGATGATCTGGTATCCGCAAACCTGGCTCTTGGCCGGCGCCTATCCACTGGGCCGTTCGGTGACGCCAAACGCGCGGCCATCGCCGCCCATGCGAGCCAATTGGGGAAAATCGTCAATGACGCGTCAGAGCCCTTTGTTCTCCCGCCGCCGTTGCTGGCCCACTTGAGCCAGGATTACGAGGTAGTGTTCCATGTCCAACTATGACCACGCCCACTTCGAGCGTTTGTACGGCAAGGAAATCGATCCCTGGCAGTTTCGAACGAGTGCTTACGAAGCGGAAAAATACCGGGTAACCATGGAGTGGTTGCCGGCGAAACGGTTTTCCAAATGCCTTGAGCTTGGCTGTTCGATTGGCGTGTTGACGCGCGCCCTTGCAACCCGTTGCGACAAGGTGGTTGCGGTAGACACCAGCGCGCGTGCTCTCGAGGAGGCTGCCAAGGCTTGCGCCGGACTGCCGGTGGAATTCCGGCAAGCCCATCTGCCTGAGGGTTATCTCGGCCAAGGCTTCGATCTGGTTGTTGTGTCAGAGGTGCTCTATTTTCTTGAGTCCTCCGCGCTCGGAACACTGGGCAAACGCCTCCAGGCAGCAGCGGAACCGGGCGCGCTGTGCATCGGCGTGCACTGGACTGGGCTCACTGACTATCCGTTATCCGCAGACGAAGCATCGGATGTTTTTTCCCAGGCCGCCACGCTCAGTCCGGTGAGGCAATCATCAACGCAGACATACCGTATCGATTTGTGGCGCTTCCCGGGCGGCGAGTAAAACTATGCAAGCCTGTCAGGGATTTCTTCGTCATTTGGTCCAGCGTTCGGCTTCGTTTAAACCCTGCGTGCTGAGGCCGATTCCGATGACAGATATCCGACGACCGATATCCGGGCGAACAAAAACAAAGGCGAGGCATTACTCTCCGGCTCGGGTTTGACGCTGTCCGCAGGGCCGAATTGCCGTCTGTTCAAATAATAATCTCGCGGGAAGTTTTTGGCGGTCCCGATAGCCCCCAGGCGGCGCTTAACTTTCTCTTGGAACGTCGCTGGCGCTGACCTTAATGACCCACGGGTCACTTCATGTTCGCGCAAAGAGCGGCCGGCAGTGAACTCAAGCGTCAAGCTGCGTCATTTTTTTTGG
>JALYXN010000318.1 GCA_030947085.1 Pseudomonadota bacterium
CCCTGTGCGCGATGCTCTTGCTTTGGATGCTGTAACGAAGAGCATCGCGCACAGGGTGCGCTCCTGCAAGGCGGCGTGGTCTATTCGAGGGCGAGAATGTGCTTCCAGTGGGCCGCATCGATCGGCATCACCGAGAGCCGGTTGCCCTTGCGCACCAGCGGCATGTCGGCCAGTGCCTGATCCAGCTTGAGTTCGTCGAGCGTGATCGTGCGTTTGAGCTTCTTCACGAACTTCACGTCCACAAGCATCCAGCGCGGTTTGTCGCGCGAGCTGCCTGCGTCGAAATAGGTGCTCTTGGGATCGAACTGGCTGGGATCGGGGTACGCATCGGTCGCCACTTCGGCGATGCCAACGATGCCAGGCGGGGCGCAGTTCGAATGATAAAAGAACACCTTATCGCCCGGACGCATGCCGTCGCGCATGAAATTGCGCGCCTGATAGTTACGCACGCCGTCCCAGGGCTCGCGCTTCTTGCGCTTCAGATCATCGATCGAGAATGACTCGGGTTCGGACTTCATCAACCAGTAATTCATGCGGTGGCCTGTGGATGGCAGTCGATCAACTCGCTTTCCGTGGCGATGAAGTCGAGCGGAACGTCCCAGTCTTCCTCATCCACCTTCGGCAATTCCTGAAAGGCGTAGCCGACGCCGACCAGCAGGGGTTGGGTGGGGCGAACCTGATCATTGAGGAAGGCGAAACTGCGGTCGTAATAGCCGCCACCATGGCCGAGCCGGTTGCCACGGCGGTCAAAACCGAGCAGCGGCACCAAGACCAGATCGAGCTGGAACGGCTCCAGCAGCTGACGCGTGTCGGTGGGCTCGGGGATGCCGTAGCGGTTGGGCTGCACATCCTCGCCCGACTGCCAGGGCGCGAACAGCAGCTGCCTGCCCTTGCCGATCACCGGCAGCAGAAAGTGCTGACCGCGCGCGGCCAGCGGCGGAATCGCCAAATTGAGCGGCAGCTCGCCATGGCTGGCCCAGTAACCGGCAACACGCGCGTCAGTCAGATATTCGGGCAGCTGCTCGAGGCTGCGACGCAAGCCCTGAGCCGCGCCCATGCGTTCGGGCGGAGACAGCGCTCGGCGGCGCTCGGCCAGTTGTTGTCGAAGCTCGCGGCGTTGGGCGGTGGCGTCCACGTGTCGCGTCTCCAGGCAAGTAGCGCGCCCGACGGACGGCGCTTAGGCAAACATCCGGCTGTCGTCGGTGACGGCAGCCGGATGGGATAAAGAAGTGGCGTCAACCGCGATGCCGCTGCCCACCAAACGACCTTGATCCAAGATGGATCAGGTGGGAGGGCCACATGGCCTCAAGGCTTTCCGCACGTGGCGGACATGCACAACAGCCGATGTTGAGCCGACCCGGGGCCGTAATTAGGAACAAGGCAAATGTAAGAGTGTGCTGGCGCACATCGCAGAAGACGCCGAGATCCATTTTAAGCGCTTGTCCCCGAATGCGCCACCGGCTCCGGTGGGTCGTGATTCAGGCGCGGGCGGGATCGTCAGTTGTTCTTCGGATCGGGATTTAGAGCCGCATCGAGCTTGCTGCGCAGCGAGGCAAGCCCGTCGCTGAGGCGTTGTTCCTGACCTTCGTGTTGCTTGCGCAGGATCAGGAATTCGTGGGCGACGCTGATCGCCGTCAACACCGCCAGACGCTCGAAACTGGGCGCCTTGGCGTTGGCCTTGAGTTCGCGCATCTTGCGGTCAAGGAAACCGGCGGCTTCGAGCAGTCCTTCGCGCTCCTCGGGCGAGCAGGCGATCAGGAATTCGCGGTCGATCAGTCGCAAGGCGACCGGTTCATTACTGGACATGGCTTCGGTCAACCGTTGCTTTCAAGCGATTTGAGCCGCTGGATCATCGCTTCAACACGGCTGCGGGCCTGCTCATTGCGTTCCATCAGACCGGCGCGCTCACCCGCCAGTTGCTCCTGGCTGTGGCGCAAGCTGCGGTTTTCCTCGGTGAGGCGGCGCACGGTGTCTAGCAGGCGATCGAGCTGCTGACCGAGTGCGGCCAACTCCTCGCGGACGGGATCAGACGGGGCGCGATCAGGCGTACTCATGGACGAAACTATAGCAGGGCGATGGACGAAATCTGCGATCGTTTCGGCCGCCGCCGCCGGTCACCCCGGTGGCTGCATTAAACTGGCGGTCAATTCTTCAAGGAGTACCGCCATGACGGCTACCGGGCTCGTAGGCCACGACGATATCGACGCGCTAATCATGCGACTGCGGTTGGGCACAGAGGCTAGTGAACTTCACGGTTCGCTATGCGGATTTCTGGCCGGTGGCGGCTCGATCCGCGGAACGTCCATGTTGGCTGTGCTGCAACTGGACGGTGATGCGACCCAGCCGACGCCGGAGGATCAGGTGTTGATGGAACGACTGGTGCGCCAGTGCGAAACGGAACTGGCGGACCCCGAGTTGGGTTTCGAGCCGCTGCTACCCGAAGACGACCGTCCGCTGGTGGAGCGCGCCGAGGCGATGGTCGACTGGTGCCGGGGGTTTCTCGGTGGCTTCGGTCTGGCCGGCACCGCGGCGCACGCCAAACTCTCGGATGAAGCGCAGGAGATCCTGCGCGACCTGAGCACGGTCGCCTCGTCGTCGTTCGATTTCGACAACGAGACGGAGGACGAGGATGCGCTGATCGAAGTGCAGGAATTCGTGCGCGTCGCCGCGATGCTGCTGCATACCGAATGTACCGCCCACGATCCTTCAGCCAGTGGCACCGTGCATTGACCTCAGGTTCTTCCATGCTGGCGGCACTTGCCATCACGGCTGACGAGTTTGCCCAGCGGCGGCGTCAGCTGATGCAAATGGCGGAAGAGGATGCGGTACTGCTGATTGCCGCTGCGCCGGAGCGCATGCGCAACGCCGACGCTGCGTGGCCTTATCGGCAGGATTCCGACTTCCATTATCTGCTGGGTTTCCCCGAGCCCGATGCGGTGCTCGCGTTGCTGCCGGGGCGCACCCATGGCGAAGTCGTGCTGTTCTGCCGCGAGCGTGATCCAGAGCGAGAGCGCTGGCACGGTCAGTCGATCGGTACTGAACAGGCGGTGTCGCACTACGGTGTGGACGATGCCTTTCCGATCGACGACATCGACGACATTCTGCCCGGCATGATGGAGGGCCGCGCGCGGGTCTATTGCCACTTCGGCCGAGAACCGGCTTTCGATGCCCAGTTGCTTGGCTGGATCAGAAGGCTGCGCCAACTGCGCGGCGGCGGCGTGGTGCCGAAGGAGTTCGTCGCCCTGGGTCATCTGTTGCACGATCTGCGGCTTTACAAGTCGCCGGACGAGTTGAAACTGATGCGCGCCTCGGCGGCGATCGCCGTCGATGCGCATCTCGCTGCTCTGCGTGCAGCCCGGCCCGGCTGCCATGAATACGAAGTCGAGGCGGAACTGCTGCGGGTGACGCGCAGCCGCGGCGCGGTACCGGCATTTTCAGCGATTGTCGCCGGCGGCGCCAATGCCTGCGTGATGCATTACCAAAGCAGTCGCGCGTTGCTTCGCGATGGTGACTTGCTACTGGTCGACGCTGGCGCCGAGCTGGACTGTTACGCGTCCGACATCAGCCGCACCTTTCCCATCAACGGCTGTTTCAGTCGTGAGCAGCGTGCGCTTTACGAAGTGGTGCTTGCCGCCCAGCTCGCCGCGATCGATCAGGTTCGTCCCGGGAGGCCGTTCAATGCCGCCCACCATGCTGCCGTGCGGGTGCTGACCGAGGGGCTGTGCGAACTGGGTCTGCTCAAGGGCGCTGCCGAGGCGATGATTGCCGATGAAAGCTACAAGCGATTCTTCGCGGCCAAGACCGGGCACTGGCTGGGTCTGGATGTGCATGACGTCGGCGATTACCGCGTTGGCGGCGAGTCGCGCGTGCTTGAGCCGGACATGGTGCTGACGGTGGAGCCCGGCCTCTACGTGTCCCCGGATGACCGCTCGGTGGCCGAGCGCTGGCGTGGCATCGGCATTCGCATCGAGGATGACGTGGCCGTCACCCGGGATGGAAACGAGGTGCTCAGTGCCGCCATGCCGAAGCAGGCTGAAGCGATCGAGGCGCTGCTGGCGGCGCGTTAGTTTGGCGAAGAAGCGCGGACGATCGCGAGCAGGGATCGTCCCTCCCCCTGGATCACCCGATGGCGGCGAAAGCGTCGCGTGTCATGTCTTCAGGTGCCCCGTCGGTACAGACGACGTCATCCTCGATGCGGATGCCACCGTACGGTTTGAACGCTTCGATCTTTTCCCAGTTGATGTCTTTCGCCACCGGCGTGTCCCGCAATTCGCCCAGCAGCATGTCGATGAAGTACAGGCCGGGCTCGATGGTGACCACCATGCCTGGCTCCAGGGTGCGGGTCATGCGCAGGAACGGATGGCGTTCCGGACGGTCGATGGTGTCACCGCGTTCGTTGCTGGAAAAGCCGCCCACGTCGTGCACTTGCAGGCCGATCGAGTGGCCCAGGCCGTGCGGGAAAAAGGCGCGGGTAACACCACTTTCCACGGCCGATTCGGCACTCATGCGGATGAAGTCATGCTCCTTCAGCAACCCGGCCAGCTGGTGGTGGGCATGCATATGCAGATCGGCGTAGCTGCGGCCGCTGCGAACCATGTCCACCTGCGATTGCTGGTTCGCATCCATGGCATCGATCAGGGACTGGAATTCGCCCGCGTCGGTGCCTGCGTAGGTGCGGGTGATGTCGCTGGCATAACCCAGCGCGCTGGCGCCGGCGTCGATTAACAGCGAACGAGCCGGCTGGGGTGGCTGGCGGGTGAAGTCCATGTAATGCAGTACCGCGCCGTGCTCGTTCAGCGCCACGATGCTGGAGTAGGGCAGCTCGGCGTCGGTCTGGCCGGCAGCCGCCAGATAGGCCTGATGAATACCCAATTCGCTTTCGCCCATGCGGAAAGCCTGCTCGGCGGCGCGATGCGCGCGGGTACCGATGCGATTGGCCTCACGCATCAGCACCAGTTCGTAAGGCGTCTTGTAGGCACGGTGATAGTGCAGGTAGTCCATCACCGGTTTGGGATTGTTGATCTCGATACCGATGGCCGCCGTCGGTTCGCCGATCACCGCGCATTTGCCCTTGGGCAATTCGGCGATGGCGTCTTCGGCAGTGCGCACGATCACAATGTCGAAAGCATCCGCCCAGTAGCCGCTGGGTGCCTCAGGCACCACATGCCAGTAATCGCGTGGCTGAAGAAAAATCAGTTTCGGCTTGGCACCCGGCGTGTGGACGATCCAGCTGCCGGGCGCATGGATCAACGGCAGCCAGTACTTGAAGTGCGGGCTGACCGCGTACGGGTAATGCATGTCGTCGAGAAACTTGATGCCAGGCATGCCCGCCGCGATGAGCAGATGGTCGAAGCCGCCCAGCGCAAGGGCCTTGTCGGCGTTCCCACGCACGCTGGCGAGGTGCTGGGGATAAAGTGTCGCGAGGGTGTCGTGCATGGGGAATCCTGGTGGAGGGGCCATGCGTTACCGACATCGGCAGATGTCGACGCGAGTGCGCGGGTTTTTACCTTGCCGTTTCAGCGGCGCACGTGCGCGGAACAGGGGGCCCGGAGAGAGAGATCGTCCAAATCCGACACCCATCATGACGCGCCGCCGCTCACAGTTCCAGTCCGCGCCCCTCAGGTCTGAGTCAACCACGCCTCAAGTCGCATCGCATCGACGTCGGTGATGGCGACGATCCGGTAGCCGGCCCAGATCTGTCCGGAACTGGCCGCCGTCTCGTGCCATTGTTCCTGGATGCCGATCTCTATCGAGTGTGACTCGGCCAGCATGCGGCCGGCGCCGTGCAGGCTGAAACTGACTTGGTAAACCGCCTCGCTGTGTGGCGCCTGGGCGCCGATCAGCAGCACGCCGGTACTGGAGAGGTTGCCCACGTGACCCATGGACCGGCCACCGATCACATCGGTAACCAGGGCGTTGGCGGTGGTGGGCTTGCGCTCCGCGCGACGCTGGTTGCTTTCTTGCTGGGCGTCCATCAGCGGCGGATTCCGTTCGGGGCGGCGGGCGCGGCGTCAGCCTTCTGCCGAAGGGCGCCGGTGAGACCGCGCCAGGCATGGTCGAGCATGCTCTCGCGCTGTTCCTCGACTTCGCAGACCCGTCCGCTGGCAATTTCGTGGGCAAGCAGGGCGAGCGTCATCTCCTCGCTCCTCTGGCCACGCCGGCTAACCATCAGGCAACGGCCGGACATCGGTGAATACCAGGCCAGTTTGCGCTGCGAGATCTGACCGGAGGATGGGTCGACGAACTCAAACCAGCTTCCAAAAGAAAGGGTGCGAAGGTGTTCTTCGATGCGACGATCTCGCGGCGGCGGCATGGCCTGTGTCCGCGCGGATAACGTCGTCGGAGCATCGGCGGGATGCTTGGCTGGCTGCACCGGCTGCCTGGTGGATTGCTGTTCCCCCAGTCGGTGATGCTGCTTCAGACGCAGCGCCAGATCCGTCGCGCTGGGCAGCTCTACGCCCGGATCGGGCTTGCCGGCACCGATCAACCGCTGTGCCACCTGAACGGATTCCTCGGCGTGCATGCCGATCTGCTGCAGGCCGGCTTCCACGTCCAGCTGCAGCTGCCGCTGATCGTCCGTCGGCAGCCGGCCGAGCAACTGATCGGTGATGGCGAGCTGACTGCGGAAGGTGTCACTTTCTTCGCCATGGCGCAGCAACGTGAGTGCGAGCACGTCTGACCAGGCTCGATCGAGCAGGGCACGTAGCAGCCCTCGCGGCGGGGATTCGAGGAAGCGCTCGGCCATCAGTTCGCTGGCGCGCTGGCGCGCCTGATCGAGGCGCTCGCGCCCCTGCGCTGCTTCCACGTGACGCCGTTCAGCCGCTTGTGCCTTGCGGGTCAGCAGACCCAGATGATGTTCGATGTCAGCCAGCAGCGTGGTGTAGAGACCGGCACTGGGCGGCTCTTGACTGGCACGATTGACCAGGTGCTCCAGTTTGGTGGCCAGCGGTCGGTTGGTTTCGTCGTCGCTGCCGTCGAGCCAGTCATGCGCGGCCGAAGTCACGGTATCCAGCAACTGGCGGGCGGGGTGCTCGCGCTTTTCGAAGAACGCCTTGTCAGCGACCGCCATGCGCAACATCGGAAGCTGCAGGTCGCCAAGCAGCGCGCTGGCGTTGCCGCCTTGCTGCAGTTGCTGACCCAGCTGTTCAAACAACCCGGCGACCAGCTCCACGGTATCGCCCTGCTCGCCGCTGAGCTGGGTGGCCGGTGCGCCGACGGGCTTGCCGATATTCAGCTGCGACAGTAATTCCTCACGCAGCCGTGCTGCACTACGCAGTTCGCGACTGGCATGGTCCGTCACCTGGGCCAGATGCTGCTGCAGGGCACTGAGCGCCGTCTGCAGCTCGTTCTCGCTGGCAGCGCGACCGGCGAGCGCACCGCCGACACCTTGCGTCGCACGTTGCTGCGACAACAGCTCTCGCAGCGATTCCAGCACTGCTATCGAGTCACTGCCCGAACCGGAACCCTTCGACTCGACCGCATTTGCGGCAGCAGCAGGCGATTCATTCGCCACTGGCGGTTCGGCAGCAGCGCGTTGCCGCTTGATGACATGCCGGGGCATCGTAATGCTGCGTAACTGCGGCAGGATGCCATCGCTTTGCAAGCGAAGATTGATGCTGTCGTAAGGGGCTCCCAGCGCCTGGATCACCGACAGATCGAAGTGCTGCAACAACAGCAGCTGATGTTGCAATGGAAGTTCGAGTTCGGCGCTGGCCTGATGAAACGCGTTGGCGAGCGCATGCGGGCCCAGCGGCAGTGCCGAGCCCTCCAGCGGCGGGGCGGCAATGAGCACGGCCAGGCGATAACCCAGCTCATGCAGCACGCTGGCGTGGCGAACCTCGCCACGGGCACCTAACTGCTCGATCGACATCGACAATTCCTGCACCATCGGATCGAGCAGTTCCAGCGATTGCCAAGGCTTCTGTTCGCCCACGCTGGCGGCCGGAGCGCGGGAGCCCAGTTCGTTGAAGATGCGGCTCAGTTGCTCGGCAAGGCGGATATGCAGGGTGTCACGGTTTTGCAGCACACGCTGCCGGCTGGCAAAGCAATCCTGTTGCTCGTCCGAACGGTGGGCGCGTTCGGCCAGCGAGAAAAGTTTCTTCTCGAATTGTCCCAGACAGCGCCGTAGCGGTTCCCGGACTCCCTCAATACAAAGCGCCAGGCTTGCATCGATCGACTTCTGGGCCCGCGCCGACCGACGCGCTCCCTCGCGGTGCGCGCCCTGATGCGACGCATTGTTACGCTGCCGCTCGTATCCGACATCCATGCAAGAACCTGCTTTTGTTTCCCCCGATGACGCAAGCATATGCTGGTTGTCGCAGGGATGCTATCGCCGATGGTCTGAGCGTCAATCGAGAAAAGTGGCGATGACGTCGTTGAGGAAGCGCTGGCCGAGCACGGTGGTGTGCAAACGTCGGGGGTCGTCGCGGAGCCAATCGCGTTGTCGTGCGATCGACAGACCGGTGGCAATGTTCGCCAGCGGCAGGCCGGTGCGTTCACTGAAGTCGGTCAGCGGCACGCCATCGATCAGGCGCAGGGCGTTGAGCATGTATTCGAACGGCAGCTGGTCCGCAGCGACGACGTGGTCGCCGCCGATGCGGGCCGCGCTGCCGCCGGCGTCCATGTAGGCACGTGGCAGTCTAGCCTTCCAGCGCCGGTGGACCTGACTGGTTTTGCTGTCACTCACTTTGGCGTGAGCACCCGCACCGATGCCGAGGTAGTCACCGAAACGCCAGTAATTGAGATTGTGCGTGCAGCGACGGTCAGCTTGGGCATAGGCGGAAATTTCGTACTGACGGTAACCGCCGTCCGCCAGCCGGGATTCGCACGCTTCCTGCATCGCCCAGGCGTGATCGTCGTCCGGTAGCGGCGGCGGATTGGCGGCAAACGCGGTGTTGGGTTCCAGGGTGAGCTGGTAATGCGAGATGTGGCTCGGCTGAAGAGCGATCGCCCGCTCGACGTCGGCAAGCGCGCCGTCCAGCGTTTGCTGCGGCAGCGCATACATCAGATCGAGATTGATATTGGTATAGCCCGCATCCTGGGCCGATTTCACCGCCCGCCCGGCCTCGCTGGCCGAATGGATACGCCCGAGCCGCTTCAGCTTGTCGTCGTCGAAACTCTGGATGCCGAAAGAGAGCCGGTTGATGCCGGCGGCCAGATAACCACTGAAGCTGCCATGTTCGACCGTGCCGGGGTTGGTTTCCATCGTGATTTCGGCATCGGCGGCCAGGGGCAGGCGTTGACGCACGCCAACAAGCAGGCGGTCGATGAGCTCGGGGGAAAACAGACTCGGTGTGCCGCCGCCGAAGAAAATGCTGACCACCGGCCGGCCGTCGAGCGCGGCGGCGAAATCAGCGCGATCGGCATCCAGGTCGGCCAGCAGATGATCGATGTAGTCGGCGTAGGGCGGCGGCTCGCTGCGCACGCCATGCGAGTTGAAGTCGCAATAGGGGCACTTCTTCACACACCACGGCATGTGGATATACAGCGACAGCGGCGGCGCCAGCAGGCTCATGCGTGCGCGAACTCGCTCAGGCGCCCGCGCAGCATGGCCAGTGCCTGCCCGCGGTGACTGAGCCGATTCTTGAGCGCTTCATCCATTTCCGCCACGCTCTGGTCCTGGCCGTCGGGCAGAAATACCGGGTTATAGCCGAAGCCGCCCTGGCCGCGCCCTTGGGTGAGAATGCGCCCGTGCCAGCGCGCTTCGGCAATCAGCGGCGCGGGATCCTCAGCGTGTTGCAACAGCACCAGCACGCAGATGAAGAAGGCGCCGCGTTGTGCCGTAGCGACACCTTCAAGTTCGCCCAGCAGCTTAACGTTGTTGGCCGCCGCATCGCCGTGGCCACCGCTGTAACGCGCCGAATACAGCCCCGGCGCGCCGTGCAGGTGATCCACGCACAGGCCGGAGTCATCGGCCAGCGACGGCAGGCCGCTGACCTGCGCGGCGTGGCGGGCTTTCAAGAGCGCGTTCTCGATGAACGTGAGTCCGGTTTCCTCGGCATCGTCCACGCCGAGGCTGGTCTGGGGAATCACGTCCAGCCCGCTGTCCCCGAGCAGGGCCGCGAACTCACGCAATTTCCCCGGATTGCTACTGGCCAGCACGATACGTTGGGTCATGAAGGGCACCGCTGTCCGCCGTGCTTACTGTGCCAGCGCCGCGCGCTGCGCCTCGACCAGTTCGCCGATGCCTTTCTCCGCCAGTGCCAGCAGCGCATCCATCTCGTCGCGGCGAAACGCGTGACCCTCGGCGGTGCCCTGCACCTCGATGAAGCCACCACCGTCATTCATCACGACATTCATGTCGGTGTCGCAGTTGGCGTCCTCGGCGTAGTCCAGATCGAGTACCGGCATGCCCTGGTAGATGCCGACCGACACCGCGGCGATCGACCCGACGATCGGATTGCGCTTGAGGTTTTCGCGCTTCATCAGCAGATTGACCGCGTCCACCAGGGCCACATAGGCACCGGTGATCGCGGCAGTACGCGTACCGCCGTCGGCCTGCAGCACGTCGCAATCGAGGGTGATCACGCGCTCGCCCAGGGCCTGGCGATTGACGCAGGCGCGCAAACTGCGGCCGATCAGCCGCTGGATTTCCATGGTGCGGCCGCCTTGGCCGCCGCGTGCCGCCTCGCGCTGCATGCGCGTGTTGGTGGCGCGCGGCAGCATGCCGTATTCGGCGGTGATCCAGCCCTCGCCCTTGCCGCGAAGCCAGGCCGGGGTGCGGTCCTCGATACTGGCGGTGCACAACACCTTCGTATTGCCGAAGCTGACCAGCACCGATCCCTCGGCGTGGCAGGTGTAATGACGTTCGATGGTGACGCTGCGCAGTTGATCGCTGGCGCGGCCACTGGGGCGGGGGACGGGATTCATGGGGATATTCCTTAACTTCGCTTGGCCGGATTGGGCAAGGCGGAACCGGAGAGTTTACCATTGCGTCCTTGTTCCCACGTCCGGACGGCCCCGAAGATGATCCGCAGCATGACGGCTTATGCCAGCGCCGAAACCACTGGCCCCGCCGGAACGCTCAGTTGCGAGCTGCGCACGGTCAATCACCGCTACCTCGAACTGAGTCCGCGTCTGCCCGATGAATTGCGCAGCTTCGAGTCGCTGCTGCGCGAGCGGATCGCGGCGAAACTGTCGCGTGGCAAGGTCGACATCACCGTTCGCCTGCGAGGCGGCGAGCTGGGTACGGATTCGCTGGAGGTCAACAGCAAGTTGCTCTTGCGGCTTTCCGAGCTGAATCTGGACCTGACGGCGATGTTTCCTGACATCCAGGTCGAGTTGACCGAACTGCTTCGCTTCCCCGGAGTGATGCAGCAGAAGGATATCGATCCAGAGGCGCAGAAAACCGGCCTTTTCGAGGTGCTCGATCGCGCGCTCGATGCGCTCACCGCTACCCGCGAGCGTGAGGGCGAAAAGCTGGGTGAGATTCTGCAGGACAAATTGAATGGCATCGAGAAGGTCGTCGCCGACGTTCGCGGCTGGATGCCTGAAATCCGCACGGCGCTGCGGACCCGGCTGGAAACCCGGCTGGCGGACCTCAAGCAGCCGGTGGATCCGGGCCGGCTGGAGCAGGAGCTGGTATTACAGATTACCCGCACCGATGTCGACGAGGAACTGGACCGCCTCGACACCCACATCACCGAGACGCGGCGCGTACTGGGGCTGAAGGAGCCGGTCGGTCGCCGACTGGATTTCCTGATGCAGGAGTTCAATCGCGAAGCGAACACCCTGGGCTCGAAATCGGTCGATGCCCGCAGCACCAATGCGGCGGTCGAGCTGAAAGTGCTGGTCGAGCAGATGCGTGAACAGGTACAAAACATCGAATGAGTCACCACGACGCCAGCACGCAACGCCTTAGCGGCACTCTCTTTGTGGTGGCCGCGCCTTCGGGGGCGGGCAAGTCGACCCTGGTCAACGCGCTGCTCGAGTGTGAGCCGGCCATCTCGCTGTCGGTTTCGCATACCACGCGGCCACTGCGCGCCGGGGAAAAATACGGTCGCCACTATTATTTCGTCGAGCGTGAAGAGTTCGAGCGGGAGGTCGACGAAGGCATCTTTCTGGAACACGCCGAGGTCCACGGCAATCTCTACGGAACATCGCGCACCACCGTGCAGGAGCTGCTGGAACAAGGCCGCGACGTGCTGCTGGAGATCGACTGGCAGGGCGCCGAGCAGATTCGCCTGAGCAAACCTGACTGCGTCAGCGTATTCATCTTGCCGCCGTCGCGGATCGAGCTAGAGCGGCGGCTACGTGGTCGTGGCTCGGACAGCGCCGGGGTCATCGAGCGCCGGCTGCATAACTCGCGCGAGGAGATTTCCCACGCCGACGCGTTCGACTACATTCTGGTCAACGACGCCTTCGAACAGGCGCTGGCTGATCTGCAGGCGATCGTGCGGGCGGTGCGTCTGCGCAGCGCGTTGCAATGGCAGCGTCACGAGACGCTGATTGCGGAGCTGATCGCGCCTGGCGCCTGAACTGCCGCGTAACGCTGTCCGCATGGCCATCGGACTGCGCATCGGCTACCTTGTCCGCTTTCCTGCACGCTTTTTAACCCATGACCGACCCCGTTCCCGCCACGCCTGATGACAGCACCCTGGTGCGGATCCGTGGGCTGACCACGGTGCTCAACGGAAAAACCATCTTCGACCAGCTCGACATGGATATTCCGCGCGGGAAGATCACCGCGATCATGGGTCCCAGCGGCACCGGCAAGACCACCTTGCTCAAGCACATTACCGGGCAGATGAGCCCCGACGCCGGTACCATCCATGTCGGCGGGAGCAATGTGGCCAGCTTGTCGCGTGAGGAGTTGTACAAGCTGCGCGAAGGGATTGGTTACCTGTTCCAGAATTCGGCCTTGCTGACCGATTTCGACGTGTTCGAGAACGTGGCGTTTCCGCTGCGCCAGCACACCCGGTTGCCAGAGGTGCTGATCCGCGACCTGGTGTTGCTGAAACTGCAGGCGGTGGGTTTGCGCGGCGCCGCCCGGCTGACCCCGAACGAGCTTTCCGGTGGCATGGCCCGTCGGGTGGCGCTGGCGCGTGCGATCGTTTTCGACCCGATGCTGATTCTCTATGACGAGCCGTTCGTCGGGCTCGATCCGGTGGCGTTGAATCAGGTGCTGAAACTGATCCGCACGCTGAATCAAACGCTCGGTATTACCAGCGTGCTGGTGGCGCACGAGCTGGAGGCGATCAAGCAGGTGGCTGAGCATGTGTTCCTGATTGCCAATGGCAAGGTGGTGGCGCAGGGCGATCCGAAAACGATCGCCAACGACGGCTCGGCCTGGACGCGGCAGTTCTTCGGCGGTGAGGCGGATGGCCCGGTGCCATTCCAGTATCCGGCCAGTGACTATGCGCAGGAACTGGGTTTTGCCGGGGCGAAAAAATGAGTGTCCGCACGCCGCAAAGCAACAACGTGGTGATCCAGTCGCTGACCCAGATCGGTGGCTGCGGGCTGTTCCTGCTGACCCTGCTGGGCGCGATTCCGCGCAGCTTGCGCTATTTCCGCGAAACCCTGCGCCAGATCTGGTTTGTGGGCGCGATGAGTCTGACCATCATCATGGTCTGCGGTCTGTTCATCGGCATGGTGCTGATGCTGCAGCTCTATCACGTCTTGTCGATTTTTGGCGGCACCTCGGCCAGCGGCCTGGTGGTGGCGCTGTCGGTATATCGCGAACTGGGGCCGGTGGTGACCGCACTGCTTTTTGCCGGGCGTGCCGGCACTTCGATTACGGCCGAGATCGGCTTGATGCGCGCCACCGACCAGATCGACGCGATGGAGATGATGGCGGTCGACCCGATCGCCTATGTCGCTACGCCGCGCTTTCTCGCCGGCCTGATCGCCATGCCGTTGCTGTGCTGTGTGTTCAGCGCGATGGCGATATTCGGCGGTCATCTGGTTGGGGTGACCTGGCTCGGCATCGACAACGGCACGTTCTGGTCGAACATGACGGCGGTGATCGATGTGCGTACCGATATCATCAACGGCGTGCTGCTCAAGAGCCTCGTGTTCGGTGCGGTGGTATCGCTGATCGCCGTTTACCAGGGCTTCACCACGCCACCGACCAGCGAGGGGGTGGCCTACGCCACCACGCGCACGGTGGTGGCCTCGTCGATCGCCATTCTGGCGCTGGACTTCGTGCTCACTGCGTTTTTCATGTGACTGCCATGACCAAGACCACCATTTCCCATTGTTCAACGAGGATTGTGCCGTGAGCCAACAACGATCGTCTTATGCCGTCGGCACCGGCCTGTTCATCGTGCTGGGCTTTTCCGCTCTGGCCTATCTGGCCACGCAGACCAGCTCGGTGGCGAACATCCATCAGGGTGACAGTTACACGGTGGACACCACGTTCACCAACATCGGCCAGCTGAAGGAACGTGCGCCGGTGAAAGTTGCCGGGGTGCGGGTAGGCCAGGTGCAGTCGATCACCTTGATGCCGGGCCACGACGTGGCCGACGTGAAGCTTTCGATCGACAAGAGCTTCGACAAGATTCCGCAAGACTCGATAGCGACCATTTTCACCAGCGGCCTGCTCGGCGACCAGTACATTGGCATCCAGTACGGCAGCGCCGGCACGTTCATTGCCGCTGACGGCAAGCTGGCCCGCACCAAGTCGACCCAACCGCTGGAAGAGATGCTGGGCAAATTCTTCGGTGCCGGCGGCGTGGCCGACAACATAGGTGGCACGTATACCGTCGAGGCGGATTTCACCAACGTAGGCACGTTGTCGGCCGGTGCGCCGGTGAAGATGGCCGGGGTCGCGATTGGCAGCGTGCAGTCGGTGCGCGCCGACCCGGTCAAACTCAATGCCCGGGTGGTCCTGGCGATCGACAAGCGTTACAACACGATCCCCAATGATTCGGCCGCTGCGGTGTTCACCAGCGGTTTGATCGGCACCCAGTATGTTGCGATCCAGCCGGGCGGTTCGCCGGAGGCGCTCAAAAACGGCGACCAGATGATTTTGACCCAGTCTGCGATGCAGTTGGAGGACCTGATCGGCAAGTTTATGGTCAACGGCTCATCCAGCGACAAGAAAGACGCCGGCAACGGCAAATAAGCACTTATTTCCCCGCCGGGTCTCGATAACCGGTTTTCGCTGAAGGAGTTACCCATGTTGCGCAGACTGGCTCTCGCCACCGCCATCGCGTTTGGCACCGTCGTTACATCACCGGTTTTCGCCCAGGCAGCGGCCCCAGCCCCGGCCAGCGCGCAACAGGCGCCGGTTCAGATCGTCCAAGGTATCGCCGACCACCTGGCGACGGCGATCGAAGGGCACCGGGCCGAACTGAAACAGAATCGCGACAAGTTGATCAGCATCATCGACGAAGTGTTCTTGCCGCATTTCGACATCGACTATGCATCGATTCTGGTGCTGGGCCGTCATGCCAGGGAGGCAACGCCGGAACAGCGCGAGCGTTTCGCCAAGGCGTTTTACAACTCGATCACCCATCGCTATGCCGAAGGCCTGCTCAATTACACCCGCGGCCGGGTCAAGGTGCTGCCGTTCAACGGCGACCTCAACGACCAACGCACCGTGGTTCGTACCCAGGTGGTGCTGGACGATGGCAAGCTGGTCTCGATCGACTACGCCTTCCGCAAGAGCCGCAGTGGCGACTGGAAGGCTTACGACGTGATCATCGAAGGTATTTCCTATGTCACCAACTATCGCAATCAGGTCGACGCGGAAGTCCGCAAGGTCGGTATCGAAGCGCTGATCAAGAATCTCGAAACCCAGGGCGGAAAGGCGCTCGACACCATGTCCAAGGACAGCAAGGGTTCGCAGTGACAGCCAGCGTCGAACCCGGGTTTGAGCTGGCGCGTTCGCCGGGCAAGCTCAACGTGGAGGGCGTGTTGAGCTTCGATACCGCTGCGATGGCGTTGAAAGCGATTCAGGCCGCCATGGCGGGCGGCGGCGTGGGCGAGCTCGATTTGGGTGGCGTCAGTCATTGCGACAGTGCGGGACTGGCTTGCGTACTGGCGGTGGCGGCCGAAGCGGATAAGCGGGGCAACGCTCTGCGGATAACCCACATACCTGCGGGCATGCAGGCGCTGGCGCAGGTCTGCGAGGTCGATCGGCTGATCGCGTGAGTCGTGGTTGCCCGTGCTTGACATGAAAAAGGGGCCCGCAGGCCCCTTCCCATGTCGTGGATTCGGCCGCGTTACGGTGTCGGCTTATCCTTCTGGCTTCTTTCATAGCGGTGTTGCTCATCAAGGAGCTTCTCGGGGTCGAAGCCCTCCACGTCCAGTCCCTGCATTCGCTGGATAATCGCGGTCGGCGGGTTACCGTCGTAGATCTCGTACAGACGCTGCTGCCGGTAGGCGTCCCGGATGAACACATACGGATCATAGGCAGATTGCAGAAACCCTTCTGCGTCGATCGCGCGGGCGCGCAGGGTGATCAGATACATCGCCTGGGGAAGATATTGCAGACCGTTGTAGTGATGGTTGGCGCCAAACAGGGTCAGCGGATCAAAGAAATAGCCATCCACGGGCGTCCGCCAGATGTCGCGTACGGTGTTGGGTCCGAGCAACGGCACCACCAGGTAATCGCCTTCCGGTGCGCCCCAGCGGGCAAGGGTGATGCCGAAATCGTTATTTTCCAACGGCAGACCGAGCTGGCTGGCCGGATCAAACAGGCCGCCGATCCCCAGGGTCAGGTTGACCAGAAAGCGGCTCGTGCTCTGCAGGGCTTGTTTGGGTCGGGCCTGCAGCAAGTCATTGGCGACGGTGACCGGCATGCGGATATTGGTGAAAAAGTCGCTGAACGAGCGTCTCACCGGCGCATTGGTGACCTTGCGGTAACCCAGCGCAACGGGCCGGATGACGGCTTTGTCCACGGCGTCGTTGAACTTGTAGACGCTGCGGTTGTAGTTCTCCAGCGGGTCATCGGTGCGCGGCTTGGCAATCGTGCAGCCGGCCAGCACCGTAATGGCGAGCAGCGGCAGCAGACGGCTCAACAGGGAAAATCGAGGCTTTGGAAACATGGGGTGCGGGGATCGCCTTCAGGAAACACTATAAGTGTACTGTCAAGTTTTATATCTTGCACGGCTTTCTATGCGCTTTCGCCCCTCCGTATCCCGCCCGTGATCAGCCGCCCATGGTACGCGACGGCTGCATTGCCAGCAAAGAGGCTGCTGGCTACACTATCAGACCGCACAAGTATTTAATCTCTGAGGATTTCGCATGGCCCGCATTACCGTGGAAGACTGCCTCGAGGTGGTCGACAACCGTTTCGAGCTGGTGCTGATGGCAACCAAGCGCGCGCGACAGCTGGAAAAGGGCGCCGAGCCGGCGGTCAACCCTGAGCACGACAAGCCCACAGTGCTGGCGCTGCGCGAGATCGCGGCACGCCGGATCGATCAGGCCACCATCGACCAGATCGACAAGGCCGAGCGCGAGCGTGCCGAGCGCGAGGCACTTGAATGGGCTGCCGCCGAGGTCGATGACGATCTGGCCAAGGGCGGCGACGACTGATGGATGGCGGCGGCTGCAGAGCTCGCCGCGGTCGCACCGGAAGTTACGGTGCGATGTTTCATGCGTATCGAGCAGTGGTCGACGCAGCGCGATTACACAGGAGCGCCTGACCAGGCGCCCGGCTGACATGACATCGGCCACCCCTTCGGCTTCGGTCGACCTTTCTGCGTTGCCGCCTTATGTGCTGGCGCTGAAAGAGCGCATCACCTACCTCTCCGACGAGCAGGTCGCGCGGGTATTGCGCGCGTTCGAGATTGGCGCCGAGGCCCATGAGGGGCAAGAGCGCAAATC
>JALYXN010000320.1 GCA_030947085.1 Pseudomonadota bacterium
CGAAGGCGAGGCTCGAACGTGCTGGCGGCCTGGACAAAGACCGGTGCGAAGCCCACGCACGGCCCGCACCAGGGCGCCCAGAAATCGATCAACACCGGCAGATCGCCACGGCCCGCGACGGCCTCGAAGTTGTCCAGGTAAGATCGGTCGGACGGCCGCTGAACAAGGCCTCCTTGCAGCGACCACAGCGCGGGTGCTCGACGACACGGCCGGCGGGCACGCGGTTGAGCGCGGTGCAGTGAGGGCAGGGAATGGCCAGCGGATCAGTCATGGCAAACTCGGACTAAGGAGCGAATCCAAGAGATGGCGTTCTTGAATACCAAAACCAAGCCACCAACGCAGGAACGTAATCCGTTGTTGTCGCTACGTCGATTGGCGCTGGGCTTGGGCGGGCTGTGGACGCTGCCCAACACGGTTATCGGTCTGTCGCTGGGTGTTGTGGGCATCGTCTTCGGCGCACGCATGCGCTGGCAATCGTGCGAACTGGCATGGGTGATTCGCCGCTGGCCGTGGGGTCCGGGCGGAGCGCTCACGCTGGGCAACGTGATTGTGCACACCGGCGATAGTCTGGACGTGCCTTGCTTCACGTATGCACACCAGGCGGGCAGAGGCGAGGAGCCCGTCATCTCGCTGGCCGACCATGAGCGTGCCCATGTCTATCAATACCTGCTGCTGGGCCCGCTGTTTCTGCCGCTGTACCTCCTCTGCGGCGGCATCAGCGTACGCAATCCGTTCGAGCGTGCGGCGGATCGGTACGCTCAAACGGGGTACGGATGGTGGCCCGGGTCGCGCCGCAAGTAGACGTCGCAACCTCTGACGCGTGGATGTCGCTGGATCAGTGATCGTGTTTGACATCGCTGGCACGTGCAGAACGTGAGCAGCGTGAGGGTCCGCCTCGGGGCTGCCAGTGTGCCCAGCCGAGGTGGATGACCCCATCTGTAATGCGTCGCACCACGTCGAATCGACGTGAATCCGCGCGGGCGCGGTGATCAGCGCGGCCAATGCCGGTGTCGACTTTCGGCATGAGCCATGGCGCGGAAACTTACGCTGTATTTCTGGGCACGAACTGCAATGCGACGGAGTTCATGCAATAGCGCAAGCCGGTCGGCTTCGGTCCGTCGTTGAAGACATGGCCGAGATGACCCTCGCACTTGGCGCAACTGATCGCGGTTCGCGTCATCCCGAACATGTGGTCGGTTTTTTCGATCACGTTGCGCTTCGCTATCGGCTGCCAGAAACTCGGCCAGCCCGTACCTGAGTCAAATTCGGTAGCGGCATCGTAAAGTGCGTTGGCGCAGCCCATGCAGCGAAACAGCCCCGCCGTGGCGGGCTTCTCGTGCTCGCCGCTGTACGCGCGTTCGGTGCCGTCGCGACGCAGGATGTCGTAAGACGACGGCGAAAGCCGCTTGCGCCACTGGGCGTCACTGAGGACCAGCTTGTCGACTTGCTTCGGACCGATGTCGCGACCGTCGTCGCCGAATATCTCCAGCGTCACTTGGCCAGGCGTGCCGTCGGGTGCATTTTGGGCAGCGAACAAGCGCGGAACGAGCAGGCCGCCGCCGACGGCCAGCAGAGCGCCGCCAGCAATCGATGCGCGCAGGAAACGGCGACGATCCATGGCAAGGGTTTCATTGATGCGTGACATGAGAACCTCCGTGGTGGAAAGGCGCCTGAAAAAAGCGACCCGTGCACGATGCTGTTGCCGCATCGCTAGGGGTATCAGCGCACGGGGTGCGCTCTTGTCAGACGTTGATCAGCCGAACGTGAAGGCGTAGGCGAGGATCAGTACCAGCATCAAGTGTTCTCCGTGGGGGGTGTTGCTGGTTATTCGCGCCAGAACCGGCTGAGGTTACCTCGCATGTACGACGTAACCCGCGTGGAAGATGCAACGAAGATCCTGCAAGCGCTTCGTTTCGGACCTTGCATGTCGCAACACTTGACGGTTACCGCCTGCATGGGTCTAGATAGTGGAGTTTCCACCGAGCGAGCCTGCCACAAACCATGCCAGTTGCGGCTGCCGCTGACAGTATCGAAACG
>JALYXN010000322.1 GCA_030947085.1 Pseudomonadota bacterium
TCGGTCGGCCCGTACATGTGAAACACGTTCTGACCGAGCCAAGTCGCCAGCATCGAGCCGGCAATGCCGATGATGGCGGTGATGAAGAAGCCGCCCGGGTCCTTGCCCGGCATCAACAGTTTGGCCACCAGGCCGACAACCAGACCAATCACGAATACCCAAAGCCAGTGCATAAGGATCTCCCAGATGACGTCCGTCATGCGGACGCCTGGCATGATGCCGGGTTCGCCCCGCCATTGCAGCCTTCGGCGCGGTGCGGACGCTGAAAATCACGCGCCGTGATAAAATCGCCGCCTTTGCTCCTCTCCCAGCGTGAACCCACCCATGCCAAAGTTCGCCCAGCGCGTCGGCCGTGCCAAACCCAGCGCCATCATGGTGATCGCCGAAAAGGCCAAGCAACTCAAGGCCGCCGGCCACGACATCATCAGTTTCTCGATCGGTGTGCCGAACTTCCTGCCCGGCGATCACGTCTACGCCGCGGCGCGCGAGTCGCTGTCGCACGACAGCGGTCAGTACGGCAGTAACCGCGGTTCGGAGGCATTGCTGGATGCGTTCCTGGCCCATAGCGAGGCCCTGGGTTTCAGCGGTTACACGCGCAATAACCTCTCCATTGGTATTGGCGCCAAGCACGTGTTGTACAACCTGGCCCAGGCGCTGCTGGATGAGGGTGACGAAATCTGTTTCGCCGCGCCGTATTGGACTACCTATAAGGACATCGCCGATATCGCTGGCGCGAAGGTGAACGTGATGCACTGCGGCGCGGAGCAGGCTTACAAGCTCACGCCGGCGCAACTGGATCAGGCATTGGCGCGCAAGCCCCGGGTGTTTCTGTTCAATAACCCGTCCAATCCAACCGGCATGGTCTACAGCGCCCTGGAAATCAGCGCGCTGGCCGACGTGCTGGTGAAGTACCCGGACACCTGGGTCATCACCGACGACATCTACAACTCGATGGTGTTCGACGGTCTGGGTTACCACAACTTCGTCATCGCCCGCCCCGAACTGCGTGACCGCTTGATCTTTGTCGACTCGGTTTCCAAGACCTACGGCATGCCCGGCTGGCGGGTGGGTTTGATGGCTGGCCCGGAAGAAGTAGCCCGGGCCGTCACCACGTTGAACTCGAATCACATCACCAGCCTGCCCGAAGTGATCACCGCCGCTGCCGTAGCCGCCTTGACGGGTCCGCAGGATATCCCGCAAGCCAAGTGCCGCGAGTTTGCAGGCAGGCGTGACACCGTGGTGGCCGCGCTGAAGGCCATCCCGGGCGTGGTTTGCCCCAGACCGCAGGGCGCTTTTTACGCCTTTCCGGATATTTCCGTCGCGTTCGGCAAAAGTCATCACGGCACCCGGATCGACAGTGATGTCGACTTCTGCGCCGCGCTGCTGGAAGCCAAGAGCGTCGCCTGTGTGCCTGGCTCGGCGTTTGGCGAGCCTCACGCCATTCGTATTTCCTACACCTGCCCGACGACGCAATTGCAGCCCGGGCTGGACCGCATCATTGAGTTTTTTGCTGAATTGAGCTGAATACAACACCTGTAGGAGCGGCTTCAGCCGCGATGCTCTTTCTTTGTCACACCCGGACAAGAGCATCGCGACTGAAGTCGCTCCTACAAGAATTCAATACCCCCCAAAGGAGTCATCGTCCATGAAAGCCCCTGTTCGAGTTGCCGTTACCGGCGCCGCTGGTCAGATCGGTTATGCCTTGCTGTTCCGCATTGCTGCCGGTGACATGCTGGGTCCCGATCAGCCGGTGATTTTGCACCTGCTGGAAATCACCCCGGCGCTGCCCGCGCTGCAGGGTGTGGCGATGGAGTTGAATGACTGCGCGTTCCCGACCCTCGCCGGCATCGTCACCACCGATGACGCCAACGTCGCGTTCAAGGACGTCGATTTCGCCTTGCTGGTCGGCGCACGACCGCGCGGCCCCGGCATGGAGCGCAAGGATCTGCTGGAAGCCAACGGCGCGATCTTCGGCCCCCAGGGCAAGGCGCTGAACGATCACGCCAAGCGTGATGTGAAAGTGCTGGTGGTTGGCAACCCGGCCAACACCAACGCACTGATTGCGCAGCAGAACGCACCGGACCTGGACCCGAATTGTTTCACCGCGATGGTCCGCCTGGATCACAACCGCGCGCTGAGCCAGCTGGCCGAGAAGACCGGTACGCACACCACCGACATCAAGAAGATGACGATCTGGGGCAATCACAGCTCCACCCAGTATCCGGACCTGCACCACACCACCGTCAACGGCAAGGCGGCGATGTCGCTGATCGAGCAGAGCTGGTACGAGAGTGATTTCATCCCCACCGTGCAGCAGCGCGGCGCCGCCATCATCAAGGCACGCGGCGCCTCGTCCGCTGCTTCCGCTGCCTCGGCGGCGATCGATCACATGCGCACCTGGGCGCAGGGCACGGTCGAGGGTGACTGGGTCTCGATGGGCATTCCGGCGGATGGTTCGTACGACATCGCAGCGGGCGTGATCTTCGGTTACCCGGTGACGGTCAAGAATGGCAAGTACACCATCGTGCAGGGTCTGGCGATCAATGACTTCTCCCGTGGCCGCATGGCTGCCACCGAAAAGGAGCTGCGCGAAGAGCGTGCTGGCGTCGAGCACCTGTTCGCCAAGAAGTAAGCCCGCGCCTTTCGGCGTCAGCAGGCGGGGCGACCCATGTCGCTCCGCACCGGGAAAAAAGGGCCGCATTGCGGCCCTTGTTCACATCCGGCAAAACGTCTGCTAAGACAGTCAGCCGCCGCGACTTGACGAACACGATCACCGCTACGGGTCTATGCTGCAGGACCGCCCCAACCGACGTAGACGATATGAGCAGCGTAACCGGCACCACGACGAACGCCTTCTCCTACGAGGGCGACTACGCGGTAGGCGCTCGAGGTCGGGTGACCTGGTCCGCAACCTACCGCAAGGAAGGCGCCTTTTTTGGCATGCGCAACGGTCAACTCGAGCAAATGCAGGACGCCTCCTCGGAAGATGTCGATCTCGCGGTCAAGGAAGCCATCGAGTTGCGTTGGGCCGGCATGTAGGTCTGGC
>JALYXN010000327.1 GCA_030947085.1 Pseudomonadota bacterium
GTTCTAATCTGGTGCGGTCGGCTTGAGGTACTCGAGCGACTTAAAACCCCCGCGTTCAAGGGGGGGTTTTCTTCGTGCGCCCGGCATGGCGCGTAGCGCCTTGACGGGCGCTGTTTTACTCACTGTGGTGGCGAGAGGAGCGACTCACCGGTGAAAGTCCGGAACCTGCCCGGCAAGGGGAAAGGTATAGCCGAACAGCAAGAGAAACCTCCGCGAGCGGCGCCTGAAGGAAGCTGCAGGCAAAGTGCTGGCCCCGCGACGACAAGACCGCCGGGAGCGGTCGTGAACAGCCGCAGGCTGGCCCCGAAGGGTGAGCCCCAGGGATGCGGCGACTAAAAGGAAGAGGATAGAGGCGTTGTAGCGGGGTGAGCTAGCCGAAATTGCCAAAGCCCAAAACGTGCACTCAACGCGACGACGTAGACCCGACGGGTATAAGCATGAAAGTCACGCGTCTTACCCTGGGAGATTTCCCCACCCGCCGAAAGGCCAGGACCACCGCAAGGCGATGTGATGGGTATGATCTGATGGATGGGCAGACGTCAGCAAACGCCCTAGTCATCCCTGAAACCGGAGCGATAAAGGACAGAACCTGTCACGAGTGGCACGTCAGAAGTGATCTCTGTACGTTTAGAACAGAAGCCTCAGGGACGATGCGGGCCTGCGATTGAGACGGGAAGGGACGGTATCCCGGAAGGTGATCGAGGTGATCGGGGTGTTCGAAAGACGACCGGCGAGCGGCGACACATCGAACGAAACACGTTTAAGGTCACGGTGTGGGTGTGAACATGGAGATCGACGGCAACCGCCGTATGCGGAACCGCAACGTACGGTGGTGTGGGAGGGCGGCCGGGGTAACCCGGCGCCCTGCCCGATCGACGGTATCTGCGCCGGGGAAGAACACGCCAGCAGATCGTGCGGTCTTTCTTAGCTGGTAGAGAGCTGGCAGAATTCGGGAACGGTCGACATCAAGAGTGTTGTTCAATGGGCGCAAGACCGCGGCTGCATCAGACCCTGGCACAACCAGCGCCGAGGCATTTTGGAAATCTGCGGATTGGCGCTTCCAGAAAGCAGGCAACCCAGCGCTAGCTCAGAATTTCCAGATAGTTGCGCACGGTCTTGCTCAAGCCATCGTAGAGCGCTTCGCCAATCAGCGCGTGGCCGATGGAAACTTCCGCCAGGCCGGGAATCGCGGCCCTGAAGGTGCCCAAGTTGAGTTGGCTGAGATCGTGCCCGGCGTTGACGGCCAGACCGGCCTGTTGGGCCTTGCGTGCGGCGACCACGCAAGCTGAAAGCGCGGCCGCGGCCTCCGCTTTGCCATCCGTGAATGCCTCCGCATACGGCCCGGTATAGATCTCTATCCGCTGGACACCAATCGCAGCGGCACGTTCAAAATCCTGTACGGCGGCGTCGACAAAGAGGCTGACCCGGCAGCCCAGATCGCATAGCTCGGCCACCAGCGGGCGCAGGCGGTCGATATCCGCACAGAGGTCAAAACCGTGGTCGGAGGTGATCTGGCCATCGCTGTCGGGCACCAGGGTCACCTGGGTGGGACGCACTTCCCGGGCCAGCGCGATCAGGCCGGGATAGTCTCCGCGCGCATCCGCAAACGGGTTGCCTTCAATGTTGTATTCGACTCTGCCGCGCAATAACGTCGCCAGCGCGCGCACATCTGACGGCCGTACATGGCGTTGGTCGGGCCGGGGGTGCACGGTGATACCGCCGCAGCCGGACTCGATACAGGTCTGTGCCGCGGTGCAGATATCCGGTTCGCTGCCGCCACGCGAATTGCGCAAAACGGCGATCTTGTTGAGGTTGACGCTGAGCAGGGTCATGGCGAAAAGAGATCTCTGAAGACGGTGACAAAGGGCATCCGGACGCCGATACGTGCGTGCAGGCCGATGGGCCGAAAACAGTGCACCGTTCAGTCTTCGATGGCAAGGGACGCTTGTCGAATCCGACGCGATGCGCCGCGCCAGGCCAGCGCAGCGATCAGTGCGGGTCCCGGGTGGAGTCGTTGCAATTGCCACGCTCCGGCATCATCGCCCTCCAGTTGCTGCAGATCGAGCGTGTCCGGACCACTGGCAATGCTGAGGCGATGAAGCCCGAAGGCGATGCCCCGGCCGAGCGCTTTCAGCACCGCCTCTTTGGCCGTCCACAGTTCGAGGAAGGCAAAGTGGCGCTGATCGACTGGCAGGCGGGACAACGCCGCCGCTTCTTCGGCGGTGAAATAGCGGCGCGCTATTTCGAGCGCGCGGGGTCTGTCCCGTTGCGTCTCGATATCGATGCCCGGGCTGATATGCCGGCCGACGGCGATCAGCGCATGCTCACCGCTGTGCGACCAGTTGAATCCCAGTGACTGCTCGTGAACCGGCGCAAGCATCGGTCGGCCATGCTCCCCGTCGATCAGCGACACGTCCGTTGCCGGCACGCCCAGATAGGCCGCCAGTACGGTTCGAAGCGGTGTTCGCCCGCGATGCGGGTGATAGGCCAGATGCCACACGTGAATCTCGTCATCGTGCAGGCCCTCTGCTACGTTCGCTAGTGTCGGCGCTGGCGTGGTGATCATCCGTGCATGGTGCCGCTGGCAGTGATGGCACACAAGCGCAACACTAGGCCAGGTTGGTTTTTTGCGGAAGTCTGCTGACCACCGTTCACTGTCGGATTGGGGAGAAGGCGCTTGATCCACGGTTGGGTGCTGCTGCTGGCGTCGCTGCTGTACGTCGGATTGTTGTTCGTGGTGGCGTACATGGGAGACCGACGCCCGCTCTACCCGCGTCAGCCCAAGCTGCGACCCATCGTCTACAGCCTCGCGCTCGCCGTTTACTGTTCATCGTGGACGTTCTACGGCGCGGTCGGCACGGCCGCGCGTGACGGTCTGGCCTACTTGCCGATTTACCTCGGCCCGATCCTGTTGTTCGTGTTCGGGTTTGGTCTCTTGCGGCGACTGCTTCAAGTGGTGAGGCGACGCAACATCACCTCGATCGCCGACTTCATCGGCGCGCGGTTCGGTAAATCACATGGTCTGGCCGCCCTGGTTTCGGTCATCGCCGTGATTGCGGTGGTGCCCTATATCGCCCT
>JALYXN010000330.1 GCA_030947085.1 Pseudomonadota bacterium
GCATGACGTTGCAGGACTTTCGTGCGATTTTCATCGCGTTCGATGCTGACCACCGAGGTAAGCACCTCTAACAGTCGCGCCAATACGGCGGTACTGGTGGTCGCGTTCTGCCGAATCATGTGAAACATGGCGTCCACCAACCCGTCGTAATCGAATCGGGGAAGTACCAGCACGGTCTTGCCTTCGCGTTGCCAGACGCCCGTGGGCATGTGTACCGGCACCACCTCGCTCAGCGCCAGCCCGAGCCGGTCGAGCACGTTCATGGCCGTGTGCGGGTCGTTGATGCCCGGCGACAGGGCGCGCACGGCGATCTCCACCAACTGGCGCACGGCGTATTCGAAATCCTCCGTGCTGATCCGGCTGGTACCGAGCGCGGTGGCTTCGCGTATGGCCGCCTCGACGTCGGCTACCGGTGGCATCATCAGGGCAATTGGCGCGCCGGGAAAAACAAAGTCGCCAGGCCGCACAAGCATTCGGATCGCCGTGTTGTGTTCGGCTGCCCAGTCGGCCAACTCGGATGCATTCATGTGCTGCAGGTACCCGTGTCGAGAGTCCAGAACCGGTGTCGCTTCACGCCAGAAACCGCTGGGGGGAGGGGACGGCTGCGGGCTGTCTGTGGTCAGTTTGTCGATGGACGTGCGCACGTCGGTGCTGACCAGATCGATCACGGTGGATACGTTGATGCGCCCGGCCATATGTCCGACGAAGTACACCAGGGTGCCCACGCACAGGAAGGCCAGCGCGATGCTGACCGTCAGCGAAAGATTCGGAACGAAGACGGTCGCCTCCTGATCGCGCACCGTGCGCAGCACCATCAATGCGTAGGAAAAGGTGCCCAGAAACACGCCGAGGGTGAACTGGTTGCCGCGATCGCGGGTGAAGTTGCGCAGCAGTCGCGGCCCCATCTGGCCCGCCGCCAGCGACAGCGCCGCGATGGTGATGGAAAACACCGTGCCGGCCACGCCGATGGTGGAAGAGGCCACGGCGCCCAACAGGGTACGCGCACCCGTCCCGCCGCCGTTGTAGAGCCAATTCTGCTTCAGCAGCGCTTGGGGAAGGACGCCGCTGCGGTCGATCGCGAGCATGCCCAAGGCACCGATGATGCCCATCAACACCATCACCGCAGGCAATAGCCAGAACACGTCACTCAGATCGCTCAACAGTTTTTGCAGGCGTGCGCTCACGCGATGTACCTCAGCTCTCAGGGCGAGCAGTATGCGCCCACCAGGAGGCAAGCCGTGAGTGGCTGGCGAAACGTTCCATACCCGGGCCTGGGGCCTAATAAACAGCGGTCGATCCCGGCTCTTTTTTCGGCCGGTTAAAACAACTGCCAAATCGTCGCTGTCGGAAAACCGCCGCGTCAAAGCGGACCATGCAAAGATTCTCCGCTTGTTCACGGCGATGAGGACAGCTTGCCAAGGCGCACGGGAGAGGAATCGTTAACGCACCCCCGCCATTCGATGAGTCAGCCTGACGGAGCACACCATGCCTATCGATAACGACACCGACCTCAAACGCCGCAGCCTTTTGGGCGGCGCGGGATTGGGACTCGCCGCCGCCGTGGTGGGTCCGACGTTTGCGCGAGACGGTACCATGTCAGTAAAAAGCGAAGACAGCTCCGCGCCTGCCACCGCGCCGATGGTCGATCCGGACACCAAATATCCGCAGCCTCCTTTTGAGGCGCAGAAGCAGCCCTGGCCGGGTCTTGCGAGTCGCATGAATCCGCGTCCGGATCATGGGGAAACCAGCTACAAAGGCAGCGGGCGACTCAACGGGCGCAAGGCGCTTATCACGGGTGGCGACTCCGGCATGGGCCGGGCTGCGGCGATTGCTTATGCCCGCGAAGGTGCGGACGTCGCCATCAACTACTTTCCGACGGAAGAACCCGATGCGCAAGAGGTCGCTCAGCTTATTCGTCAGGCGGGGCGCAAGGCGGTGCTGATTCCCGGCGACCTGCGCCAAGCGGATTTCTGCCGCAAGCTGGTGCAGGAAGCGGTCCAGAAGCTGGGTGGTCTCGACATCCTGGTCAGCAACGCCGGGCGGCAACAAGCGTGCGAGTCGATCCTCGATCTCACCGACGATGCGTTCGATCGGACCATGAAAACCAATATTTACGCGCCTTTCTACATGATCAAGGAAGCCCTGCCGCATATGCCCAAGGGCTCCTCGATCATCGCCACGACGTCGGAGCAGGCGTACGACCCCAGTGCCGACCATTATGACTACGCGCAGACCAAGGCTGCGACCATGAACTTCGTCAAGTCGCTGGCCAAGCAGCTGGGTCCGAAGGGGATTCGCGTCAATGGCGTGGCGCCCGGTCCGATCTGGACCCCGCTGCAGGTATCGGGCGGCGCATCGATGAAGAAGCTGGTGAAATTCGGTGGCAATACGCCGCTAGGCAGACCGGGGCAGCCAGCGGAGTTGGCTGGTATCTATGTACTGCTTGCCGACAACCACGGCAGCTTTGCCAACGGCCAGGTCTACGGCGCCGCAGGCGGGTCGGGGCAACCGTAATGCGACAACCGGTGCCTTGTCATGTAATGCCTGGTGCTTGGTCAATCGCAAGGAAGCGATGGCAGCAAACGCCGGTCAGATGGCGTGGCGTTTGTATAAGCGAGAAGCACGCATTTCGTCATTCCTGCGAAGGCAGGAATCCAGTGACTTCGAACATTGCCTGGCCATCGAAACCGCTGGATTCCGCCTTCGCGGGGATGACGAGCTTTGAGCAAGTGCCATTCGTTCCCTACACCCGCCTGTAGCTAGTAGCGAATTCAGCTCTCCCGCAGTTGCCGCACGTACCGCCAGATATACAAACCGAAGGCGATCAGCAGAACGGCAAGAATGACTGCATCGAAACGATGGAACCAGCTGCCCAGCGTATCCCAGTGTTCACCCATCTTCACTCCGAGCCACGCCAGCATGGCGCACCAGATGAGCGAACCCAGGAATGTGTAGAGGCAGAACCGCCAGATCGGCATGCGTGCCACACCGGCAGGGAAGGCGATAAAGGTGCGCACCACCGGCAGCAACCGCCCGACGAAGATGATGATGCCGCCATGCTCGCGAAACCAGCGGTCGGCCA
>JALYXN010000594.1 GCA_030947085.1 Pseudomonadota bacterium
CGGCATAAATGGCGTCTAGCGTGAATGGCGCTTATTTAAGCGTAAACGAGCTTACGTAAGTGACTTTCGTTTCTAGCGTGGCTCTCCCTGGTATGCGCGACAGCTTGTCATTGAGCTACGCAGCGACCGGAAGAGAGGTGGGCAGGCAAGAAGTTCCACGGACCAAGGCTGGCTTGCGCTAATTCAGCCGGTGGATATCAGCGACGTTGTGGCGGCAGTGCGTTAGGCACCGGTTATTCATCGATCAATCAACGTCGGGCCAGTGGATATCGGGCAGCGATTCAAAGCCGGGACGGGCGAACAGGAAGCCTTGAAACAAATGCACGCCCAGGTTCTGCAGCATTTTCAATTCGCCGATCTCCTCTACGCCTTCGGCAATCACCTCGATGCGCAAGGCGCGGCATATATCGAGCAATCCGCGGGCGATCGCTTGACGCGTTGCGTCCTTATCGATGCCACGCACCAGTGCCATGTCCAGCTTGATGATGTCCGGTTGAAACTGCGCCAGCAGACTGAGCCCGGAGTATCCAGCACCAAAGTCATCGAACGCTGTCTTGAAGCCCTGGCGCCTGTATTCAACGACAATGTTCTTCAGGTGCACCTCGTCCGGAGCCTCGTTTTCGGTGATCTCGAAAATAAGTTTGTCGGTGGGGAAGTTGCATCGCTTGGCAGCTGCGAGCGTGGCGCGAATACAGGTGCTGGCCTGGTACACCGCGTTGGGCAGGAAGTTGATACTGAGGAAACAGGAAACGTTGAGTTTCGATGCCATTTCCACCGCTGTCACACGGCACTTCTGATCGAAGGTATAAACGTTGCGTTTATTGACCCGCTCGAGAATCGTGGATGCACCGCTCCCGTCCAGTCCGCGAACCAGGCTCTCGTAGGCAAACACGCTACGGTTGGTGATGTCGACAATGGGCTGGAAAGCCACGGTGAATTCAAATCCCAACGGCGCGTCGTCGCGGCAAAAGGCGCAGGGTTTCGGCTCGCTCACGGATATCATGCTTGAATCACCTCGGACTGGCAGATGGTGTTGGTACCCATCCAGTCACTGCAGCGTTGCACATAAACCGCGTGAAGAGAACGCGATATGCGGATTAAACGCTGTTGGCGCCGTGTCGGTTGCAACGGCCGCTACGTTAACCAGCAGCCAAGAGCCGCCTATCCTGTTCAGCGGACGAAGCATTCTTCGCGAGTCCATATATGGGCCATTACTACCTCGCGAAGCCCATCGATGTCTGTCGCAAGATCATCGACCTGGGTGTATCTGCAAATGACGCCCTGGATGATCGGCTGCCCGGCGCCGGCTACCTCGTTGGCCGGAATGTCGCCGGGACCGTCTGGCGCGCTGACCTTTCACATCCGCTGGATAACTATCGAGCCATTCTGCGTTTGGAATGCGATGCGCCGGCCGCGTATTCCTCACTGAGTCTTCCGATTGCCCGGCACCAAACGGTGGAGACCGGTAATGGCCGACGAGCGCGATGACACCAAACACTACGACGGTCCGGCGGGTGGCTGGGGTTCGCTGAAAGGCATCGCCAGCGTCTTCAAACGGGAGATGTCGACGCCCGCTGCATTGGAGACCTTGATGCGGCAGAACAAGAGCGAGGGCTTCATGTGCAGCTCCTGCGCGTGGGGAAAGCCGGCTCATCCGCATCTGTTCGAGTTCTGCGAGAACGGCGCCAAGTCCACCCTGTGGGAACTGACCAGCGATCGCTGCACCCCTGCGTTTTTCGAGCAGCACACGGTCACCGAACTGCTGCAGTGGCAGGACTACGACCTGGAAATGCAGGGACGCCTGACCCAGCCACTGCGTTATGACGCCGGCACCGACAAGTACGTCACTTGCGCGTGGGACGAGGCCTTTGCCGGTATCGCCGCTGAGCTCAACGCGCTTGATCCCAAGTCGGTGATTTTCTACGCGTCGGGCAAGGCGTCGCTGGAGACCTCCTATCTCTACGCATTGTTCGGGCGTTTTTACGGACACAATAATCTGCCTGACAGCTCCAACATGTGCCATGAGACCACCTCAGTAGGTTTGAAAAAGGTCATCGGCTCGCCGGTGGGCACGTGCGTGATGGAGGACTTCGAGCACTGCGACGCCATCTTCTATTTGGGCCAGAACCCGGGCACCAACAGTCCGCGCTTTCTGCATCCGCTGCAGGAGGCGGTAAAGCGCGGCTGCAAGATCATCGTGTTCAATCCGGTGCGTGAGCAGGGGCTGATACGTTTCGTCAATCCGCAAAACCCGTTGGAGATGCTTACCGGTCACGGCACCGACCTGGCCCATATGTATTTGCAGGTAAAGCCCGGCGGCGACATCGCCGCCCTGATGGGCCTGTGCAAGCGCGTACTCGCTGCCGATGATGCCGCGCGGGCTGCGGGCAAGCCGCAGGTACTTGACCGAGCTTTCATCGACCAGCACACCCACGCCTTCGCCGCCTTCGAAAGTTCGGCTCGCGCGGCAGACTGGGCGGAGATCGAAAGCGTATCCGGCCTCTCGCGAGCCGACCTGGAGGCGGCGGCGGACGTCTATGTGGCGGCCGAGAGTGTTATCGGCGTGTACGGCATGGGACTTACTCAGCACGTACACGGCTCACAAAGCATCGGCATGCTGACCAACTTGCTGCTGATGCGCGGGAATATCGGCCGTCAGGGCGCGGGCATATCACCCGTGCGTGGCCATTCCAACGTGCAGGGCCAACGTACCGTGGGCATCTCCGAGAAGCCGGAGTTGGTGCCGCTGGACAAGCTGGCGCAGATGTTCGATTTCGAGCCGCCGCGTGAGAAGGGACTCACCACAGTCGACGCCTGCGAGGGTATCTGCGACGGTTCGGTCAAGGGTTTCGTCAGTCTGGGCGGCAACTTCGTGCGTGCGATACCCGATCGCGAGGTGATGGAGCCAGCGTGGCGCAAGCAGGCGCTGACCGTATATATCGCCACCAAGCTCAACCGCAGCCATCTGGTGCACGGGCGCTCGTCGTGGCTACTGCCGTGCATCGCCCGGTCGGAAGAAGACGTGCAGGTGAGCGGCGCGCAGGCCGTCTCGATCGAGGACAGCTTCAGCCATATCTATGGTTCTATCGGCAAACGCAAGCCGGCCAGCGAACAGTTGTTGTCGGAGCTGGCGATTGTGACTGGTATCGCCAAAGCCACGTTGCCGCCGCACCCGAAATGGCGCTGGGACGACTGGACCGGCGACTACCGTCTGGTGCGCGACCTGATCGCTGAAACCTATGCCGAGGAATTCCACGACTTCAATGCGCGGATGTTTCAGCCGGGCGGCTTTTATCGCGGCAATGCGGCGCATGAGCGGATCTGGAAGACGGATAGCGGCAAGGCCGAATTCACCGACCCCACCGTGATGTCGGCCTTGGGAGTCGGCGATGCGCCGGGTCGCTTCCACCTGATCACCATGCGCTCCAACGATCAGTTCAACACCACCATCTACGGCTTCAGCGACCGGCTGCGCGGATTGGAAGGGTCGCGCACAATTTTATTGATCAACCCGGAGGACATGGCGCGTCAGGGGCTGAAAGAGGGTGATGTGGTGAGTCTGGTCGGCGACGCGGGCGATGACGTGAAGCGCGAGGTCAGCGGGCTGACGGTGACGCCGTTCAATCTCCCCGATGGCTGCCTCGGCGGCTACTACCCGGAAATGAATCCGCTGATACCTTTGTGGTACCACGACGAGGCCTCGAAGACGCCTGCCTCCAAAGGCGTCCCGGTGCGCATCGGGCGCTAAAGATTCCGTCTGCGACGGTATTTCCTCTTTGGCACCGCAGCAAGCAACCTGGACTCTATGAGCGGTTGGTGGCACGCGCGACTGCCACGGATCACCTCACGGCGGTTTGAACGCAGGGGAGGAAGCACCGCGGGCTTCCGTCCTCGGCGCTTCCCCCTGCGTGCAGGGGGATATTGGGAGGGGTTGGCTTTTGACCTTGGGGCGAAGAGCGACCCCACCCCAGCCCTCCCCTGCACGCAGGGGAGGGAGCACCGCGGGCTTTCGGTTTAGCTCCTCCCCCTGCTTGCAGGGGGAGGCTGGGAGGGGTCGGCTTTTGACGTTGGGGCGAAGAGCAACCCCAGCCCTCCCCTGCACGCAGGGGAGGGAGC
>JALYXN010000344.1 GCA_030947085.1 Pseudomonadota bacterium
GGCAGGTCTACCTCGACCAGGCGCTGGCCGCCCGCGATGACCGTCTGCCGCCTCCCATCCAAGCCATGATCGACAACTATGACGTCACCAGGACGCCCCCGCTGGAGCTTCTGGCCGCCTACCGCGACCAGCGCAAGCAACTTCGACAAGACGGTAATGACACCTCCAGTGCGGCCGCTCGCAAGGCACTGGGCGCCTTCCGAAAAAAAGTCTACGCACAGGACGCCAGCGTGCCCCTGCTGCACGCGATTTACGGCAGCGACCAGCTGAAGGAACAGGTGGTCTGGTTCTGGCTCAACCACTTCAGCATCTACGTGCGCAAGGGCGGCGTCGGGCTGGTGACGGCGGACTACGTGGAGAACACCATCCGGCCGCATGCGCTGGGCAGGTTCAAGGATCTGGTGATGGCCTCGTTGCAAAGCCCGGCCATGCTGCAGTACCTGGACAACGCCAGCAATGTCAAAGGCAAGACTAACGAGAACTACGCCCGCGAACTGATGGAGCTGCACACGCTGGGCGTTAACCAGGGTTACACCCAGCAGGACGTGCAGCAGCTGGCGCTTATACTCACCGGCGCCGGCATCGCCAAGCCGGGCCCCCATGCAGCGCTTGACCGCCGGCAACCGAAAGGCATGGTTCGCCACGGCGCCTTCGTGTTCCGTCCCCGGCTGCACGACTTCAGCGACAAGCAGTTTCTCGGCCACACCATCAAGGGCAGCGGCTACGCCGAAATCGAACAGGCGGTGGACCTGATCACGCGACAACCCGCATGCGCGCGCTTCGTCTCTTACCAGCTAGCCCAGTATTTTGTGGCCGACACGCCACCGGAAGCGTTGGTGTCGGCCATGGCGCGCACGTTCCAGCGCACCGATGGCGACATCACCGCGGTGCTTCGCACGATGTTTGAATCGCCTCTGCTGACGGCGGGCGCGCATCCACGCAAGCTGAAGGATCCCGCCCAGTTCCTGATCTCGTCCATCCGTTTCGTGCAGGACGGCAGGCCGATCACCCATGCCCAGCCGCTGGTGAAATGGCTTAACGATCTCGGCGAACCGGTATTCGGACGCATTACGCCTGATGGCTGGCCACTCGATAGCGCCAGCTGGTCCGGCTCCGGACAGATGGCCAAACGCTTCGATGTCGCCAGTGAAATCGGCAGTGGTCGGAACCGCCTGTTTACTGATGCGGAAGCTGACGGCAAGGGCCCACCGCCCAAAGGCAACGCTCCGGATCTGGATACGCCGCTGTATCGCAGCACGCTGGCGCCGTTACTCGGCAAGGCCACGCTGGCCGCGCTGGGGAAGGCCCGTTCGCGATCGGAATGGAACACGTTTCTGCTGTCATCGCCCGAATTCAATTACCGCTAGCGCCGACTTGCATCCCGCTCAGCGCCAACCGAGGTAACGCTCATGGACCGCCGCCAATTTCTGCTTGCTGCCGCCAGCGCCGCGGTTGCGGTGCCTGCCTTGTCGTTCTCCGGCAAGCTGTTTGCGATGCCGGACCACGCACCGCGCTTCCTGCTGGTGTTTCTGCGCGGTGGCTACGACTGCAACAACCTACTGGTGCCATATGACAGTGACTTTTACTATGAGTCCCGTCCCACCCTGTCGATCGCCCGACCGGACCCGGGCAACCCGGACAGCGCGGTGGCGTTGGATGCTCATTGGGGACTGAATCCGGTGGTAAAAGATTCGCTGTATCCCTTTTGGCAACGCAAACAGCTGGCCTTTATTCCTTTCGCCGGTACCAGTGATCTTTCGCGCAGTCACTTCGAAACCCAGGACGATATCGAATCGGGGCGATCGACAGACCGTCGCGGCAACTATCGTTCCGGCTTTCTGGCCCGACTTTCCGGCAGCCTTTCGGGTGTACCGCCGATCGCCTTCACCAAATCGCTGCCGATGAGTTTTCAAGGCGCGGCCCGGGATATTCCGAACATCTCCCTGACCCGGGGCCCCAAGTCTCGCTTCGATGCGCGGCAATCAGCCATTCTCAGCAGCATGTATCGGGGTACGTCGCTGGCTACGGCCACGGCTGACGGACTCGCGCTACCGGCCAGCCTCTCCAGTGAACTGCGCGATGAAATGGTGCATGCCAGCCGCGGCGCCCAGAGCGCCAAGGGCTTTGCCGGCGAAACACGACGGGCGGCGAGCCTGATGCGCG
>JALYXN010000370.1 GCA_030947085.1 Pseudomonadota bacterium
GGACAGAATGCGTCACTGCGTGACATGCAAACGGCTGCCGCTACTGCTGCCACGGCGCACGCTCAGCAAGTGGCCGCTTCGGCGCAGGCGGTCGCGGCTCGCAGCAGCGCCTCCGTGCTGTGGGGCTCGTCCTTGACCCGCTTGATCGAGCCAGGCCCGCAGGCGTTGAGCGCTTTCGTCGATGGCCAGCGCGCCCTGCTGGCCGTGGTGATGGGCTCCGGTTCCGCCGCGCCGACCACAGACAGCCTCCAGTTGCAGTTGCCCGACGGCTCGACCACGTCCGCCCATCTGATCGGCCCGTCGCCACAAGCCGATGCGGTGGTGCAAGCGCCCACCTATTTCTATCGCGTCGACGGCGCCAACCTGCGCGTGGGGCAGCGCCTGACCGCGCTGGTGCCGATGGCGGGTCATTCGTCCACCGGCGTCGCGGTACCTGCGGCTGCGGTGATCTGGTACGCCGGCCAGCCGTGGGCCTATATCGAAACCACGCAAGGACACTATGCGCGTCGACCGCTGGTCCAGAACGCCCGGCAGCCCGACGACTGGTTTCAGACCCACGGCTTCAAGGCCGGCGAACGCATGGTGGTGCGTGGCGCCGAGTTGCTGCTGTCGGAGGAACTCAAGCCGCCACCGGGGACCGCGCCCGTGGGAGACGGCGATGGCGATTGATCGCCGGCAGGGGTCGCTCTGGCCGTCGCTGCAGAGCAGCCGTCTGCGTGTGCCGCGCGTCATGGGCCCGGCGAACGCGGGAAGCGCGCTGTCGTGTTGAATGCGATCGTCGGCTTCGCGGTGCGCCTGCGTGGCGTGATGATCGCGCTGGCGGTGCTGGCCACGGCTTACGGCGTGCTGGCGCTCAATCGCGCGCGGCTGGATGTGTTCCCCGAATTCGCGCCGCCGCAGGCGATCGTGCAGACCGAGGCGCCGGGTTTCGCACCCGACCAGGTCGAGGCCCTGATCACCCAGCCGCTGGAGAACGCCCTCTCCGGCGCGAACGGCCTCACCAGCATGCGCTCGAAATCGATCCAGGGGCTGTCGATCGTCACGCTTACCTTCAAGCCGGGCAGCGATCTTTCGCGTCTGCGGCAGCTGGTCAGCGAGCGATTGCAGCAAGCCGCCAGCGATTTGCCTGCCGTCGCGCACGCGCCCGTGCTGCTGCCGCTGTCGTCCTCGGCCGGCATCGTGCTGACCATCGGTGTCACCTCGGACACACTCAGTGCGATGCGGCTGCGCACGCTGGCGGACTGGAGCCTGAGGCCGCAACTGCTGTCGGTGGCGGGGGTTTCCGACGTCAATGTCACTGGCGGCGAGCAACGCCAGTTGCAGATCCAGATTCATCCGCAAGCGCTGGCGCGTTATGGTTTGTCGCTGCAAGAGGTCATCGCCGCGGCCCGGCGCGCCACCGGCCAGGCCGGTACCGGCTTCGTTGAAAACGCCAGCCAGCGCATCGTGCTCGCGCCGGTCGGCATGCCGACCACGCCGGCCCAGATCGCCGCCGTGGTACTGAAAAGCCATGAGGGCGCGGTGCTGCATCTGGGCGATGTGGCCAGCGTCAGCAATGCCGCCGCGCCTGCGGCGGGCACTGCCTCGATCATGGGCAAGCCGGGCGTGCTACTGGTGGTGGATGAGCAATACGGCGCCGATACGGTGCGTGTTACCCAGGCGCTGGAAGCCCGGCTGAAGGCATTGGGGCCGGCCTTGACCGCACAACACGTGAAGCTCTACCCGGCGCTGTTCCGCCCCGCCAACTTCATCGGTGCCGCAGTCGGTCATCTGCGTGATGCACTGCTGATCGGCGCGGCGCTGGTATTGATCGTGCTGTTCGCATTTCTACGCAACGCCCGTGCCGCGCTGATTTCCGCGGTGGCGATCCCGTTGTCACTGCTGGCTGCCGTGGTGGTACTGGGCCACTTCGGCTTGGGACTGAACATGATGACCCTGGGCGGGCTGGCGATTGCCATCGGCGAGGTGGTCGACGATGCGATCGTCGACATCGAGAACATCGTGCGACGATTACGCCTGAATCGCCATGCCTCGCCGCCCCTGTCGGCGGCGAAGGTGGTACTGGCTGCTTCGCTGGAGGTGCGCGGCGCGGTGATCTATGCCACCTTCATCGTGGCGCTTGTGTTTGTGCCGGTGCTGACCTTGTCCGGCGTGGCCGGCAGTCTTTTCGCGCCGCTGGGCATCGCCTATATCGCCGCGATCATGGCCTCGCTGCTGGTCGCCCTGACGGTGACGCCGGCGCTGGCGCTGAGCCTCTTGCGCGGCAGCGAAAAAGTGCCCGAGCCGGCCCTGCAAACATCGATCAAACGGCACTATGCCCGCGTATTGCAACGCGCCGAACGGCATCCGCGTGGCCTGCCGCTCGCCGTCGCCATCGTGTGCCTTGCCGCGTTGCTGGTGTTGCCGTTTCTACAAGGCAGTTTTCTGCCGCAGTTGCGCGAAGGGCATTACATCGTGCACATGCGGCTGTCCCCTGGAGCCTCGCTGTCCGCTTCGCAGGACCTGGGCGATGGTGTCACCCGGGCACTGTTGCATATTCCGGGCGTGCGTTCGGTGGCTCAACGCACCGGACGCAGCGAGCGCATCGTGGATCCTTCGCCGATCTTCTCCAGCGAATTCGATGTGGATCTGAAACCCTTGTCGGGTTCGGGCCAGCAGCGCGTGTTGACACGCATACAGAACGCGCTGAAGCCCTTTATCGGCGGGCAGTTCGCGGTCAACACCTTCCTGACCGAGCGCATCCAGGAGACCCTTTCAGGGTTCACCGCGCCCGTGGTGGTAAAGATCTACGGCAATCAGCTGGATCAACTGGATCGACTGGCGCAGCAGGCGGCCACCGTGTTGTCCGCCATACCCGGTGCCGGTAATGTGCAGGTACAGGCGGCGCAAGGTGAGCCGCAGCTGTCGATTCGGTTGCATCTCGAGGCGTTGTCGCGCGACGGCATTGCTCCTGCGGACGTGCTCGAGGACCTGCAAGCCGCCTACGCCGGGATGCGGGTCGGCCAGGTGCTCGACGGCAGTCGCGTGTTCGATGTCAACGTGATCCTGCCCCCATCCTTGCGCCGCAGTCCGGCCGCAGTCGGGACGCTGCCCATCAGTGCGCCGGACGGCCGTCAATGGCCGTTGTCGAGTCTGGCCGAGGTGTCGATGAGCCAGGGCCGTTATATGGTGCTGCACGAAGATGGTCAGCGCGTGCAGGTGATCACCGTGAACCTTCGTGGCGCCAACGCCGCGGCTTTTACCCGTCGTGCGCAACGCGCGCTGGCCACACAGATGCAGTGGCCCAAGGGCATCTACCCGGTGTTCGGCGGCGATGCAGCGGCGCAGTCAGCCGCGACCCGGCAACTGCTGGCGCACAGCGCGCTGGCGTTGGCCGGGGTGATCCTGCTGCTGTACCTGGCGCTACGCCGCATGCGCTCGGT
>JALYXN010000399.1 GCA_030947085.1 Pseudomonadota bacterium
ACCAGGGTGCCCGATCCCTTGTGCGTGAACAGTTCCTTGGCCAGTTGCGACGGCTTGGTGATCGACACCGACGAGGTCAGCGGCAGGTCAGCCAGCAGATCGGCGATCTGCTCGATCTTCAGGCGCATGCCACCGTTGATCCACGGCTGCTGCATCAGATGATCGTACTCGGTGCTGAGGTTGATCGAGTCGATCAGGTGGCCCTGGTCGTCGAGCAGTCCGCCGGTGCCGGTGAGGAAGATGATCTTGTAAGGCTGCAACACGCGCACCAGTTCGTTGGCGGCGAAGTCGGCGTTGATGTTGAGTATCTGCCCCTCTTCGGTCTCGCCCAGACTGGCGATCACCGGAATCGAGCCGGCGTGCATGCTGGCCTCGATCGGCGCGAGGTTGATGTGTGACACCTTGCCGACCATGCCGTAGGTGTCCCGATCCAGATAATCGGACATGAACACGCCGGTGGATACCGAGGTCGCCCGGGTTCCCATCTCCTGCAGCGCCTCGACCAGGCGCAGGTTCTGCTCCTGGAACACGCGCCGCACCACGCCCAGCGCCTTGGGCGAGGTCACCCGCAGACCGTCGATGGTCTGCTTGTGGATACCCGCCGCGGAAAGCTGTTCGTCCAGCTGCGGGCCGGCGCCATGCAGCACAATCGGGGTCAGCCCGACCTGCTGCAGAAAGGTCAGCGACGAGGTGAGGTCGCCCAATTCGTCACGCAGCACCGCGCCGCCGACCTTCACCACCGCGAAGCGCTGCGCACCGGCTTCGGAGAAGCGTTTCAGGTACTGCTGGATTTCCTTGGCGCTGCCCATGCTCGACAGCAGCCGTACGATGGTCTTGCGCGTATCCGATCCGTTGCTCATGCTTTTCCGTCGTCCACGATCCGGTAAATGGTTTCTGCGTAACGCTGCAGCTGAGCCAGCGCCACCCATTCGTCGGCGGCATGCGCCTGCTCGATGTCGCCGGGGCCGCAGACGAAGGCGATATGGCCAGCCGCCGAGAAGAGTGCCGCCTCGGTCCAGAAGTCCACGGCGTTGCCAATTGGAATGTCCAGCTCGTCGGCCAGGTCGCGCGCCTCCAAACGCCGCGATTCGGCCGTGGCGGTGTCGCCCGCGGGCAGCGAATCGCCGCGAAACGTCTCGGCGAACTCCGCCGGATTTGGCTCGGTCAAGTTCCGGAACCGCTCCAGCAGCTGATCGGGCGGCATGGTCGGCAACGGCCGGCAGCCGAAGCGCACTTCGGCGGTGGGCGCAATCATGTTGGCCTTGATGCCGCCCTCGATCCGGCCGATGTTGAAACGCAGACCGGTGAGACCACCGAAGCGCTCGTGCGACTGGGCAGCCACGAAATCCAGCGCCGCATCGCCCCAGCGCACCGCCTGATGCAGGGCACTGTCGCTGGGCCCCTGCTCGGCCGACGCGTGGCCGGCGTGGCCGACGAAGCGCATCAGCACCGACTGAATGCCACGATGCGCCAGCACTGCCTCGGCCTTGGTTGGCTCGGCCACAATCGCTGCCTCGAAGACATGACCTTCGGCGAGAAATCCGGCGATACAGCGCGGATCGTTGGCTTCTTCGTCGGACGAAAACAGCAGCGCCAGAGAACCTTTGGTCGCCTGTGCGACAGCTACCAACGCAGCGGTCGCGCCCTTGATGTCGCAAGCGCCCAGACCGATCGCCCGATCATGCTCGACGCGCAACACGTGCGGATCGGCGCTCCAGTGCGGCGAATCCGGCACTGTATCCAAGTGCACGTTGAACAGATATTTCGGCTGCCCGCGCACCGCATGCAGGGCAACGGCGCCGGCACCGTAATCGGTCACCGTGATATCGAAATCCGACAGCTGTTCGCGCAGGTAATCGAAGATGCCGCCGGTGTCGATCCGGCGCGGCGGGTTGCGCGTGTCGAATGCCACCAGCGCGCGCAGGTGTCTCAGCGTGGCATCGAGCAAGGGATTCATCCGCGGTTGACCTCGGCCCACAGCGTGCTGCTCATGCCGAACAGCTTGATGAAGCCTTCGGCCTCCTCCACGCCCCAGTCCGCCGACTGGGCGTAAGTCGCGCCCTTGGCATGCAGGATGTGGGGTGAACGAATCGCCACCGCAGTGACCTGGGCACCGGTGGTTTCCAGCACCACCTCGCCGTTGACGCAGGCCTGGCTGGAGGCGAGATAGGCCTCCAGATCGGTCTTGACCGGATCATGGAAGAAGCCCTCGTAGACCACCTCCACCCACTTGCGCGCCACCTCCGGCTTGAAGCGATTTTGCTGCTTGGTCAGCACCGCCTCTTCAAGTGCACGGTGCGCCGTCAGCAACGAAACCAGGCCCGGCGCTTCGTAAACGATGCGGCCCTTGAGACCGATGGTGGTATCGCCGGTATACATGCCGCGGCCCACGCCATACGGCGCGAACAACTGGTTGAGTCGCGCCAGCAACTTGTCGCCGGCCAGCTTTTCACCATCCAGTGACATCGCTTCGCCGCGCTCGAAGCCGAGCGTGACGCTGAGCGTTTCGGACGGCCATTCGGCGCGCGGCTTGCACCATCCGCGTGAGCCTTCACCCGGCGTCTTCCAGTGATCGATCTCGCCACCGGACAGGGTGACGCCGAGCAGGTTCTCATTGATGGTGTAGGCCTGCTGCTTGGCCCGGACGCCGAAGCCGCGCTGTTCCAGATACGCCTGTTCGTAGGTGCGAGTCTGCGTGTGCTCTTTCTGGATCTCGCGGATCGGCGCTACGATCTGGTAATCGCCCTGGGATTTCACCCCCAGGTCGAAGCGCACCTGATCGTTACCCATACCGGTGCAGCCATGGGCGATGGCGCGCGTGCCCAGCTCGGCGGCGCGCTTGAGCGCGGCATCGACGATCAGGTAACGGTCGGACACCAGCAAGGGGTACTGGCCTTGATAGCCCTCGCCCGCCCACACAAACGGTTTCACGAAGCCCTCCCAGATCGCGGGACCGCCGTCCACCGTGAGGTGGCTGGCCACGCCCAGTTCCTTCGCGCGCTGCTCGATGAAGGCGCGCTCCGGCGCATCCACGCAGCCGGTATCGGCGAACACGGTATGCACGGCCCAGCCTTGCTCCTGCAGATAAGGCACACAGAAACTGGTGTCGAGGCCGCCGGAGAAGGCGAGGACGATGTCTTTGCTGCCGGAGTTCGGGATTCGGGATTCGGGATTCGGGGAAGCGGATTCAGGCGACATGGAAGTTCTCGATGTAGATGAAGGTGTGTGACGAGGTGGCTGTGGCCGTTGCGTATCGCTAACTCCCTATCCCCTATCCTGCTCGACAACGATGCGCGGCTCGCAGCGCACCGGAAAATTGACGGAATTGGCGATGAAACAGGCGTGGTGCGCGTCGTCGTGGGCAGCAAGGGCGCGGACCGGGTCGCTGTGGGCGCTGATCGTAACGGTGGGTCGCAGTACGACCTCAACAAAGCGGCCGCCATCGCCCTCGGTTTCCATCATGCCCTCGGCGGTATCGCGATAGGCGTTGACCACGACCCCGGCAACGGTGGCCATGTGCAGGTAGGAAAGCATGTGACAGGTCGACAGCGCGGTAACCAGCATATCCTCGGGATTGTGCTTGCCGGCGTCGCCACGAAAGGTCGGATCGGATGATCCTTCCAACTCCGGCTTGCCCGCGATGCGGATCTGGTGGCTGCGCTCATATTCGCGATAGCTGCGGGTGCCCAAGCCAAGGTTGCCGGTCCACTCGACGTCCACGCGATAGTGATGCTGGCGGCTCATGACCTGATCGCCTCCTGCCGCACCATCCACTCGGCCAGCTCGCGATCGCCATCGGCGTCACGCTGGCGCAGCCCCTCGATCACGCCCGCGCGGTTGCCGTCGGGATGGTTCTGGCTCAGCTTGAACTTGCCCTCGATCCGCTCGATGGCCACCTCGACCCCAACGATGCCGCGCAGCGAACGGGTGATGTGGTCTTCCGGCGCGTCACCGACGTGCCACGGCCTGGGCTGCCCGGTCTCGTGGTGGTCGGTAAGCGTCTCCAACAACTGGCGCAGCCACTGTGCATCCGTGATGACTTTCAGGCGTCCGTGCACATGCACTACCGCGTAATTCCAGGTCGGCACCTCGCGCCCGGTCTCGTGCTTGCTCGGGTACCAGTTCGGGCTGATGTAGCCGTCCGGACCCCGGAAGATCAGCAACACCTCGGAGCCGTCCAGTCGTGCCAGCTCGTTCCCGCCGGCCACGTGACCGTGCAGCACGTCGCCCACCCGCTCAAACGGCAGGTGGTTGGCGCTCAATCCAGCGGCCGTTTGCACGACGGCGGTGGCAAACGGATAGTCACGAATCAGCCCATGCAGCGCCTCGACGCGTGTCTCGCGGAAATAGCTGGGCGTGTACATGGCTCAGCGGCCGACCAGCAGCGATGCCATCACCGCTTTCTGCACGTGCAGACGATTCTCTGCTTCGTCGATCGCGATGCAGGCGGGCGAATCCATCACGGCGTCGGTGGCCTTGATGTTCCGGCGCAGTGGCAGGCAATGGCTGAACAAACCATGGTCGGTAAGCGCCATCTTCGCCTCGTCGACCATAAAGTGTTTGTTCGCCTCGCGGATCGGCTTCTCCTGCTCCCATTTGCCGAAGAACGGCAAGGCGCCCCAGCTTTTGGCGTACACCACATGCGCCCCGCGGTAGGCGTCCTCGATATCATGGCTGACCTTCAGCGAGCCACCATTCTGCTCGGCATTCAGACGGCCAAAGTCCATGTAACGTTGGTCCAGCACGTAGTCGGGCGTGGGGCACAGCAAGGTCACGTCCATGCCCAGCTTGGTCGCGATCAGCAAGGCCGAATTGGCCACCGCTGTGTTCAGTGGCTTGGGGTGATAAGTCCAGGTCAGCACGTACTTCTTGTTCTGCAGGTCGCCCAGGTGTTCCTTCAGCGCCAGCGCGTGGGCAAGTTCCTGGCAGGGATGGGTGATCGTCTCCATGTTGATCACCGGCACCGTCGCATGCTGCGCGAACGCCTTGATCACCGTGTCCTGGCGATCCACCTGCCAGTCCTGGAACTTCGGAAAGGCACGCACCGCGATCAGATCGACGTAACGGCTCAGTACGCGTGCTACTTCGGCGATGTGCTCCTCGGTGTCGCCATCCATCACGCTGCCCACTTCGAACTCGATCGGCCACGCATCCTTGCCCGGCGACAGCACGATCGCATGCGCGCCCAGATGGAACGCCCCCAGTTCGAAGCTGGTGCGCGTGCGCATGGAGGGATTGAAGAACAGCAGCGCGATCGACTTGCCGGCCAGTTGCTGCCCGCGCGGAGAACGCTTGAAAGCGGCCGCCTGTTCCAGCAAGCCGTCGACTTCAGCGCGGCTGTAATCCTGAGTCGTGATGAAATGCCGAAGTGCCATTGATTTACTCCCTTCCAAAATACAAAAAACCCGGCGCAGTGGCCGGCCAGCCTTTTATCAAAACAAAAAACCCGGCTCAAGAGCCGGGTTTCGTCGTTTGCACCTGAAAACGCGTGCGACTGCCTACCCGGCCGAGTATCCATACAACGGTCGGCGCGCACGCGATGTCATGCCAGATGCCGCGCGGGCGCTGGTCAGTACGGTGGCGGTATAGACGGCTGTGGACATGGAGGTTCCAGATGACTGGCAAGCATGATGGCGACTATTTCGCTGCCATGCAACAAAAAAATCCGATGGCCCGAAACACCATCGCCGCCCACAGGCGGCGATGGTGTTTTCCGGTAACGGCCTGGTCAGTCGGCGGGATCGACTCGTACGCGTACCCTTAGACGTTCGCCCGGGTCGTAATTCAGCCGGGACATATAGACCTCACCACGATAGCGGTATTCGACGTCGTAGCCGATGATGCGCCGTTGCTCACTGATCGAGTTGACCTCACGACACTGGGTCTGGGTATCTTCATAGTCGCGGCCCTGACTCGATGCACGGTTGCCCACCGCGCCACCGGCCACAGCACCAACCACGGTCGCCGCCTTGCGTCCATCACCCTTGCCGATAGTATTGCCCAGCACGCCTCCGATCACTGCACCAAGCACCGTCCCTGCCGTGGTGTTGCCACCCTCGTGACGCACCACCGGCTGGTCGTAGCATTCCTGGCGAGGCGCTTCGGTACGGGTCACGCCCTGGATCGGATCGGCACGCAGCACATCAGCCCATCCGTAGTGGGCATTGTCGTCCGCATTTGGATAGCGCCCCTCCTGCGCATGGACGCCGCTCACCATCACGGAGAAAATCAATGCGGAGAGCCATAGCTTGGTCATGGATGCGACCTCTGATTCATCATGGGTAGTGGGTAACCACGCTTAGGCGCTTTGCACTCGCTAGTACAACAAATTAACGCTGAATACACGCTTAGAACGGGCCGGTTCAGCAGCAATTGCTTAAGAATCGTTAATCGGCAGGCACCGCTGACAGGCGTGACTTGTTAAGATCCGTTGCTAGTCGGGCATGGCCTTTGCGCGCCCCCACGCTGCGGATTTCCACGATGCCGATATCGCTCTACAACAGTCTTAGCCGTCGTACCGAACCGTTCGTTCCGCTCGATCCCGAGCGGGTGACCATGTATCTGTGTGGTCCCACGGTTTACAACTACGTGCATATCGGCAACGCCCGCGGTCCCGTGGTATTCGACCTGCTCGCACGCTTGCTGCGGCGGCATTTTCCGAACGTGGTTTATGCCCGCAACATCACCGACGTCGATGACAAGATCAACGCCGCGGCCACGCAGCAGCAGGTGCCGATCGGCACCATTACCGACCGCTTCACCCAGGCCTATCGCGAGGACATGGCGGGGCTCGGCGTTGCGCCGCCGGACATCGAGCCCCATGCGACCACGCATATCGCCGCCATCGTTGCGATGATCGAGCAGCTGATCACACGCGATCACGCCTATGTCGCCGACGGCCACGTTTTGTTCGATGTCGGTTCGTTTCCCGCCTATGGCGAACTTTCCGGACGCGACACCGAGGAACTTATTGCCGGCGCCCGGGTGGAGGTGGCGGCATACAAGCGCAGCCCTGGCGATTTCGTGTTGTGGAAGCCGTCGACGCCGGATCTGCCCGGCTGGGAGAGCCCCTGGGGCGTGGGGCGACCGGGCTGGCATATCGAGTGCTCGGCGATGAGCGCAGCACACCTCGGCGACACGATCGATATTCACGCCGGGGGCGTCGACCTGCTTTTTCCGCATCATGAGAACGAGATTGCCCAGTCCACCTGTGCCCACGGCGGCAAGACGTTCGCCCGCTGGTGGATGCACAACGGCATGCTGACCTTTGACGGGCGCAAGATGTCCAAATCGCTGGGCAACGTGCTGCTGGTACGCGAACTATTGCAGGCCGAGCCTGCCGAGGCGCTGCGCTTGCGGTTGCTGAGCGGTCACTACCGCCAGCCACTGGACTGGTCCGACGGTGCTATCCAGCAGGCAGTGAACACGCTGGATGGTTGGTACCGGGTCTTGCGCGACCTTGTGGATGTCGATATTACCGCTGCCGGACCGACCGTGCCGGAACGCGTCGAAGCCGCCCTGTGCGACGATCTCAACACACCGCAAGCGCTGGCCGAACTGGCGGTTCTGGCCGATGCCGCCAGGCAGTCCGGCACCACGGAGGCAAAGGCTGCGCTGCTGGGCGGTGGCGCTCTGCTTGGCCTGCTTCAGCAGGATCCCGAGTCCTGGTTCAAGCGCGGTGGCGATCAGGGGGTAGACGGCACTAAAGTCGATGCCCTGATCGAAGAGCGCCGAACCGCACGCGCCGCACGCGACTTCAACCGCGCCGACGAGATCCGCGATGAATTGGCCGCGATGAACGTCACCATCGAAGACGGCACCCAGGGAACCCGCTGGAGCATGGCAAAGCATTGAGGTCCGAAAGCGCCTGCGAGAAGCGGTTATTTCGGTCTTCACTCCCTGCCTGCGCGATAATGGCCGCATGAACATGACCTCTCCCAGTGCCGAACAGGCGCAAAAGGACATCGCCGAGGAATTTGCTTTCTTCAGTGACTGGACCGAGCGCTATCAATACCTGATCGATCTCGGCAAACAGCTGCCGCCCTTTCCGGAGACCAGCAAGACCGAGCAGAATCGCGTTCATGGCTGTCAGTCGATGGTCTGGCTGGTGCCCAACGGCGATGCTTCGAAAATGGAATTCGAGGCAATCAGTGACTCGGTGATTGTTTCCGGTCTGATCGCCCTGGTGCTACGGGTCTACTCGGGGCGGTCCGCTCGGGAAATCGTCAGCACCGAGCCCGAATTCATCGCCACGATCGGACTTGCAAAGCATCTGTCTCCCACTCGTTCAAACGGCCTCGCCGCCATGCTCGCCAAACTGAAGGGTTATGCCGCTCAGGCGCTGATCTGAGTGTGGCGGACTCCGGGACCCGCCGCCGGCGACAAAAAACCCCACACCAGGCGGGGTTTTCGATGTCAACGATGCAGCGGCACTCAGTCGCCCATCTGTTTTTGCAGATGTTCACGACGTTCCTGTGCGTCCAGCGACAGCGTGGCGATCGGCCGCGCGTCGAGTCGATCCACACCAATCTCTTCGTCGGTTTCTTCACAGAAGCCGTAACTGCCTTCCTCGATCCGGCGCAGCGCCTTGTCGATCTTTGAAATCAGCTTGCGATAACGGTCACGGGTCCGAAGTTCCAGCGAATTCTCGGTTTCACGGGTGGCACGCTCGGCTTCATCGCCGACATCGCGAACCTCTTCACGCAGGTTGTCCATGGTCTGCCGTGACTCTTCCACCAACTGATCGCGCCAGTCGCGCAGCTTGTTGCGGAAATAAGCCAGATGTTGCGGACTCATGTACTCCTCGTCATTGGAAGGGCGATAACCCTTCGG
>JALYXN010000412.1 GCA_030947085.1 Pseudomonadota bacterium
AGGGCGACCGCATCGGTCAGGGCAAGGAGAACGTGCGCCAGTACCTGCGCGAGCATCCGGACATGACCAACGAGATCGATGCCGAGCTGCGTTCGCGTCTGCTGGTGCCGGTGGGCCGGCCCGCCGCGGCGGCCGCTGAAGAAGTTGCCGAGGAGGTGTGATCCACATCCGTTGAATGTCGGTACGCGAAAAACATGGCCCGGCTAATCCCGGGCCATGTTCGTTTCAGGGACGTCGGTTGCTCGATAGCCATCGACGGGCCGGGATCGGTGGTCATGCCGCGCGGTGCTGCGTTACTTTCGGAATGAATGGTTTAAGTCTGTCCTGCCAATACGGGTGTCTTCCGCATGACCATCAAACGCCGTCCCGGTCCGGACGATCCGTCCAAGCCGAAGCGCAGCGCCTACGACAAGGCGCTGGGCTTGCTGGCGCGACGGGAACACTCGCGCAAGGAGCTGAAGCTGAAGCTTCGTCAGGGTGGTTACGAGGGCGAGGAAACGGGCGCGGCGATTGACCGGCTTGGCGAGCAGCACTACCAGGACGATGACCGCTTTGCCGAAGTGCTGGTTCGCAGCCGGGTCGGGCAGGGCTACGGGCCGATGCGCTTGCGGGCCGAATTGAAAAGTCATGGGGTGAGCGACGCCCGTATCCGCCAATTGATCGACGAAGTCGAGGTGGATTGGGACGATCTGGCAGCTACCCAATTACGCCGCCGTTACGGAACGGCAGGTGCCACGGACCGCGCCGAGCGGGTCAAACGTAGCCAGTTCCTCTTGCGCCGAGGCTTTGCCGCCGCCACAGTACGTTCTGTTACCCACGCCGATGTGGACGAAGCTGCCGACTCAGACGACTGATCGCGTGGGCTACCGGCGGCGCGGTCGTTATCACGTCAGCTACCATGATTCGCATGAAAACTTCTGAAATTCGCTCCGCCTTCCTCGACTTCTTCCGTGCCAGGGGACACACCATCGTGCCTTCCAGCTCGCTGGTCCCGTCCAACGACCCGACCCTGATGTTCACCAACTCGGGCATGGTGCAGTTCAAGAACGTATTCCTCGGCAGCGAAAAGCTCGGCTTCGTCCGCGCCGCCGATGTCCAGCGCTGCCTGCGCGCAGGCGGCAAGCACAACGACCTCGACGCCGTCGGGTACACGGCGCGCCATCACACCTTCTTCGAGATGCTCGGCAACTGGTCGTTCGGCGACTATTTCAAGCGTGAGGCAATCCTCTGGGCGTGGGAGCTGTTGACCGATGTGTTCAAGCTGCCAGCGGATAAGCTCACCGTCACGATCTATCACACGGACGACGAGGCCTACGCGATCTGGCACGACGAGATCGGCGTGCCGGCCGAGCGGATCATCCGCATCGGTGACAATAAGGGAGCGCCGTTTGCGTCCGACAATTTCTGGCAGATGGCCGACACCGGCCCCTGCGGTCCCTGCTCGGAAATTTTCTACGACCACGGTGCGCATATTGCCGGTGGCCCGCCAGGCTCGCCGGGCGAAGACGGCGATCGCTTCATCGAGATCTGGAACCTGGTCTTCATGCAGTTCGATCGCGCGCCCGACGGCACGCTAAGCCCGTTGCCAGCCCCTTGTGTGGACACCGGCATGGGGCTGGAGCGGCTGGCGGCGATCCTGCAGAACGTGCACTCGAATTACGAGATCGACCTGTTCGCGCATCTGATCGCCGAAGCGGGCAAGCTCACCAGCACCACCGACCTCGCCAACAAGTCGCTGCGGGTGATCGCGGATCATATCCGTGCCTGCTCGTTCCTGATTGTCGACGGCGTACTGCCCTCCAACGAAGGCCGTGGTTATGTGCTGCGGCGGATCATTCGCCGTGCGCTGCGTCACGGCTGGATGTTGGGCGTGCGCGGAGATTTCTTCTGGAAGATGGTGCAGCCGCTGGTCGAGGAAATGGGTGCGGCCTATCCGGATTTCGCGGCGAAGCAGTTATTCATCGAAGATGCGCTGCGCACCGAGGAGCAACGCTTCGGTGAAACGCTGGAGCATGGCATGCGCCTGTTCGACGAGGTCGCGAGCAAGTCCGGCAACAGCATCGCCGGTGCCGACGCCTTTCGTCTCTACGATACCTACGGCTTCCCAGTCGATCTCACCGCCGACATCGCGCGTGAGCGCGGGCTGGCGGTGGACATGGCCGGGTTCGATCAGGCGATGACCGAGCAGCGTGAACGCGCCCGTGCCGCCGGTCGCTTCGAAGCGAAAGGCCAAATGCCGGCCGAGCTGGCAAGTCAGCTTTCACCCACTGTTTTTCTCGGCTATGACGCACAGCACAGCCACGCCAGCAAGGTGCTCGGCATCGTGTGCGGCGGTAGCAAGGTCGATCAGCTCGCCACAGGTGAGCACGCGCTGCTGATTCTCGACCGCACGCCGTTCTACGCCGAGTCGGGCGGACAGATGGGCGACGCGGGAACGCTGAGTACGGCAGCGGGGCAATTCGAAGTCAGCGACACTTTGAAGATGGGTGGCGTGTTTTTCGGTCACGTCGGTACGTGGCAGGGCGACGCGCCGCTGCGCAGCGG
>JALYXN010000438.1 GCA_030947085.1 Pseudomonadota bacterium
ATCCAGCGCTGGCAGCTTTCGCGCGGTGATCGCCAGGCCGTAATCGTTGATCGCATAGCCATAGTCGGCCTTGGCGATTTGCGACAGCCGATAGCCGATCACGGCCGCCAGGCCTTCGTGCGCCAGGCGTCCGGCAAACGGATACACGAACAGGTAATCGCCTTCCCGCGTGTGGCAGCGCTCGACCAGCAACTCGTCCTCGGCCGGCACCCGCGACTGCAGGCGCTGAATCGCCAGCAGTGGTTTCAGTGCGCGCATCTCCGCTTCCGGCGCGTCGGCATCGGCGAGGATGCGCTGCAGCTCGGCCGACAGTTCGCCGGACAGCGGCATCCGTCCACCCATCCAGCGCGGCACGCCGCCCTGGCGGCTTGAGGACTTGCGCACGTACGCCGTCATGTCGCGCACGCGCACGAATTCAAGGTTGCGGCCGGCGAACAGAAAGCGATCGCCGGGGCGCAGTCGCGACACGAAGCTTTCTTCCACCGCACCCAGCCGCGCGCCTTTCATGTAGCGCACCTGCACGCTGCCGTCGGCGGTGATGGTGCCGATCGATAGCCGATGCAGCCGCGCCACGCGTTTGCTTTCCACGTGATATCGCCCGTCCTCGTCGCGCTGCAGCTTGTGATATTCCGGGTAGCCGGCCAGCGCGGTGCCACCGTGCTGCAGATAGTCCAGTACCGCGTCAAACTGCGCCCGCGGCAGTTTTGCATAGGCGCGGGTGGTGCCGATTTCAGCGTAGGCCTGATCTGCTTCGAAACCGCCGCCCAGCGCGCGCGTCAGCAGATGCTGGGCCAGCACATCGAGACACCCGCGCAGCGGCCGGCGTGGTTCCAGATGATGTCGGTCCAACGCGCGCCGGGCCGCGGCGATCTCGGCCAGTTCCAGCAAATGGGTTGGCACGCACAGGATCTTCGATGGCAGGCCGGGCGCATGGCCGCTGCGCCCGGCACGTTGCAGCAGCCGCGCCACGCCCTTGGGGCTGCCGATCTGGATCACCCGATCCACGCTGGAAAAATCCACGCCAAGATCGAGGCTGGACGTCGCCACCACGCAGCGCAACTTGCCCTGGCGCAAACCTTCCTCGGTGGCGAAGCGCAGCTTGGGGTCGATCGAGCCGTGATGAATCGCTAGCGTTTCCGGCGGCTCCGGCCACACCGAGGCCAGCGCCTCGTGCCACAACTCCGCCTGCGAACGCGTGTTGGCGAATACCAGCGCCGAACGCACTTTCAGCACCGCCTGCAGCACCCGCGCCAGTTGCTTCAGGCCCAGATGGCCTGCCCACGGAAAGCGTTCGCCCGCGTCGGGCAGGGCGCTCTGGATCTGAATCCGCTTGTTGGCGCCGCCGCCGATCAGCACGCCGTCGCCGGCCAGCGTGGCCAGCGCTTCATCCAGATTGCCCAGGGTGGCCGACAAGCCCCACACGCGCAGCGCGGGGTGCAATGTGCGCAAACGCGACAGGCCCAGCTGCAGCAAGGTGCCGCGCTTGTTGCCGATCAACTCGTGCCATTCGTCGACCACCACGCCGCGCAGATGCTTGAAGCGCTCCGCCGCGTCGGGGTAACTCAGCAGCAGGGCGAGGCTTTCCGGCGTGGTCACCAGCAGTTCGCAGTCGCCGCGGCGCAACTTCGCCCGCTCGCTGCTAGTGCTGTCGCCGGTACGCCGCAGCACGCGCCACGGCAGCTCCATCGCGTCCACCGCGGCGGTAAGGTGTTGCGCGGTATCGGTGGCCAGCGAGCGCAGCGGCGTGATCCACAACAATTGCAGGCCGCGCTGAGGTCGCAATACCGCATCGATCAGCGGCCCGCCGACAGCCGCCAACGTCTTGCCGGTGCCGGTGGGGGCGTGGATCAGTCCGTTGTGGCCGTCCGCCCACGCCCGCCATGCCGCGCGCTGGAACGCCGCCGGCTTGCGCTCGAGCGTGGCGAACCACGCCCGCAGGCGGGCCTCAGCCCGACGCCAGGCGGCGGAGGTCGTCGAGCTTGTCGGCATCGCCGATGCCCTTGTCGGTACGCCAGCGCAGGATGCGCGGAAAGCGCACCGCCACGCCGGATTTGTGCCGGCCAGACAGCTGCACCGCCTCGAACGCCAGCTCGAACACGTGCGCCGCCTCCACCGCGCGCACCGGTCCGAAGCGGTCGGTGGTGTGGGCGCGGATCCAGCGGTCGAGCTGGCCGATCTCCTTGTCGTCCAGTCCCGAATAAGCCTTGGCCACCGGCACCAGCGTCTCGCCGTCCCACACGCCAAAGGTGTAATCGGTGAACAGGCCACTGCGCCGGCCATGACCGGGCTGCGCGTACAGCAGCACCGCATCGAGCGTGTGCGGATCGATCTTCCACTTCCACCAGTCGCCACGCTTGCGGCCGACCCGATACGGCGAATCCAGCCGCTTCAGCATCAGGCCTTCGGTTTGCCGCGCCCGCGATGCCGCGCGCTCGCTGGCCAGCGCCGACCACGAATCGGCACCGATCGACGGCGACACCATCAAGGTCGGGTCAGCGGCTGCCAGCAGTTCGGCGAGCAGGGCGCGGCGCTCGTGCAGCGGCCGCTCGCGCAAATCCAACCCTTCGTGCTCCAGCACGTCGTAGGCCATGAATCGCACCGGCGCATCCGCCAATAGTTTGGGTCCGGGTTTCAGCTTGCCGATGCGCTTTTGCAGCGCGGTGAACGCCAGCGGCAACTCGGCGGCGGCATCCCACGCCAGCACTTCGCCATCCAGCAC
>JALYXN010000457.1 GCA_030947085.1 Pseudomonadota bacterium
TCGCAACACCGCGCTGATCCGTGATTCGCTGACGCTGGGCCTGTGGTACGAGGGGCCATTTGCATCGCGTGCGCATGACCGGGCGGAGTTAGCCGTGGCCCGCTATGCGTTCAATGACCGGCTGGCCCGCTATCAACGTCTGCTCAACACCACCGCCGCCGGGCCGGTGGGCGTGCAGGGGGCGGAGACCGATCTCATCCTGCAGTACAACGTCGCGCTGACCGCTTGTTGCACGCTAAGCCCCAACCTCCAGTACGTAATTCATCCGAACGGCTTGCATGGCGTCGACAATGCCTTCGTGGTCGGCCTGCAGGCGATAGTGACGTTCTGAAGCAGACATCGAGTTGTCGGGTCGCGGGAGACTATCCAACGGCAGCTGGATCGGAAACACTAACAGTTACGTCGGATTCGCAAAGGGACAGCTCATGTGTTTTTCTGCCACTGCCAGCTTCACCAGCAGCGCCGTCATCACTGCTGTCGGTGTGGCGACCATGGTGCGGACGCGACATCCGCGTGAATGGCTGTTCGCCGCCATCCCGCTGTTGTTCGCCTTTCATCAGTTTGCCGAAGGCGCGGTGTGGCTGGCGCTGACCGGGGGCAGCACGCTGGGCGGTCTCGACTTCTGGGGGTTCGTGTACATGCTGTACGCGCAGGGCCTATTGCCGTTGCTGATCCCGCTGGGCATCTGGCTGATCGAGCCCGCGCGCAACCGTCGGCTGATGCTGTTGCCATTTCTTGCGCTCGGTGCCGGGCTGACGCTGTACCAGTTGTGGGCGTTGCTGCACTTCGACACCGCGATCTATGTGCAAGGCCACAGCGTGGTCTACAAGAACCCGGGCACCAGCCATGCAGCGATTGCCATTCTCTACGTGGTTGCCACCTGTGGCTCGCTGTTCTTTTCCGGCTATCGATACATCATCGCGCTGGGCGCCGTGAATCTGCTCGGCGTGCTGGTGGTGCTCTGGTTCAAGCACTACGCCTTCACGTCGGTCTGGTGTGCGTATGCGTCGGTGGTCAGCGTTCTGGTGTACTTCCATTTCAATCGACGGCGAGCGGCCGAGAAACACCAGCACGTCTTGCAGCGCTGATCGATTCGGCGCCGCCGCATGCTGCGGGCGGGTGATGAGCCGTCTGGCGCAGGTGGATGCGCGGTTTTTCCGTCGCGCGGAGCGGCCACGGGCCGCGTCAGGAATCCCCGGCATCCTCGTCGATCATGCCGAGTTGGCGCTGCCACGTGCCGGCTGTCTGCGGCTTGAAGAACAGCGCGGTGACCTCGGCGTGCGCGCCCTTGGCCTGCCGCTCGATGCGGTCGATGCAGTCCTCGATTTCGGGGACCGTGCGGGCATCCTCGAACTCCAGGCTCAATGCCACCACCACTTGGCGGGGTCCCATCTGTACCGTGAGAATGCCATTAGCATGACGCACGTCGCGGTCGGCGGCGGCGATGGCCAGCACCGCGTCGCCCAATTCGGGAGCTGCCGGCTCGCCGATCAGCAGGCCTTTGGTTTCCCGCGCCAGCAGGATCGCATCGACAGCCAGGACCAGGCCGATGCCCACTGATGCGATACCGTCCAGCACGGGCATCTGGAGCCAGTGCGCGGCGAGCAGTCCGACCAGCGCGATCAACAGGCCGGCCAAGGCGGCGCTGTCTTCCAGCAGGACCGTGAACGTCGCCGGATCCTTGCTCTTGCGGAACGCCTCGAAATAGCCCATCGCGCCCTTCTGGCGCCGGAACTCGCGCAGGGAGATGACCCAGGTGGTGCCCTCGAACAGCATGGCGACCCCCAGCACGACGAGGTTGGTGACCAGGTGGCCGGCCGCCTCGGGTTTGAGGATATGGGTGACGCCCTCGTAGAGCGAGATGCCGGCGCCAACCGCCAGCACCAGCAAGGCCACCACGAAACTCCAGAAATACAACTCGCGCCCGTAGCCGAAAGGGTGACTGCGATCAGGCTCCTTGCCGGCACGATGCAGGCCATAGAGCAGCAGCCCCTCGTTGGTGGTGTCGACCAGCGAGTGCACGCCCTCGCTGAGCATCGCCGAACTGCCCGAGATGGCGGCAGCCACGAACTTCGCCGAGGCGACGGCCAGATTGCCGATCAGGGCGGCGTAGACGACTTTGCGGGATCCACTGGGCGAAGCCATTGCTGCAAATCCTTGGAAAAGAGGGTGCGGCCATTGCGACGGCGCTGCGTGGCTATTCGAGCAAAGCCCGACAGGCTGCCAGGCCTACCCGCAGCATCACCGCATCCTCTTGGGTGAGGCCTTGGCACCGGCCACAATTAGCAGCATATCCATCTGCGCTTCCAGTCGGATAACGCGTTCGGTCAGCACTTCAATCTTTGTCTGCTGATCGCTACTTGCTTGCGCCTGCTGGTTCACCCGGCCCTCCATCTGAATGATGGTGGTCAAAGCGTTCCAGATCGTTTGCGTGGCACCCATTAAGGCGTCCGCCTGCGGCGGGGCGCTGCGGCCTTTGGCTCGCGCTCGGCTTTCGCTTTGACTTCCATCGCTGCGATACGTGCGTTGCTCGCCGCGATCTTGGCAAGCGCTTCGTCCATGACCGCCATGGAGCGCACGGCCGATGCCTGCGCGGCCTTTGCCAACTCGACCAAATCTGCGTCAGCGGGCATGTATTCGGTAGCCCCGCTGCGCATCAGCTCCGATACCGACATGTTCAGCTGCCGGGCTTTCTCGACGATGGCCTGTTTTTCTTGAGGCGTGGTCTGCACCACGATGCGTTCGACGGCGGCGTTCATACGGAGATCTCTCGGTGACGTTGCCTGTGTCCAGAGTATGTACATAGACGGCTGACCGCAAGATTAAGTCGTGTGCGTCAGCTACCGAGGCAAGTATCCTCCCGGCAAGCCGGAGGAACTTCCGTTTGGTTTAGCGCAGAGACGGCCGCCGCGAACGACGATGGCAACAGCGCGGGACGCTGAAAGTTCAAATTTAGCTGCTGAAACAGCGCGCTTTTTGATGCTAGCTGCAGGCACCACAGGGTCTGGAGCCATGAGGGATCGAGCAACCGACGCCACACCGATCAGGCGCTACGATGGGCGGCAGCTACGCGCCGGTCGTCACCGGCCAAGGCATCCGGTGGGGGTTCGGTGTCCTCGCCCTGGCGCTCTTCTCCCTGCGGATACTTCAGCAGTCCCACGCCGCCGGACAATTCGAGGTAGCCGGTGCGGATCTGGCCGGTGTTGGCGATCCCCTGCTGACGCAACAGCGAAAACAATTCCTCCTTGCGCAACGCCTCCGCATCGAGGGCTTCGTGCAACACGCGACCCTCCAGGATCAGCAGCCGCGGCTCGCCCACGATAAAAGTGTAGATGCGGCCCGAGGTCATCTGCAGCTTCGCCGTCAACCAGTCCAGCACAAGGATGGTGGAGATGACGATGACCGAATAGAGCACCGGTACCTGCGGATAAAACATCACGTCGCCCATCGCCGAACCCAGCGCGATGACGATGAGCAGGTCGAACGAGGTCATCTGCTGGCGACTGCGTTTGCCCATCATGCGCAGCAGGACCACGCCGATGACATAGATGGTGACCACGCGCACCAGGATCTCCACCAGATACAGCGGTGGTTCATTGCCCCACAACATGCGCGCCCAGGCGAGCGGCGTTATCTTTTCCATGGCAGCGACCTCGGGACCATCAAGAACAAAGCGGCCGGCAAAAGCTGTGACCGTCGGTACAGACTCGCTACCGAGGCGGCGCAGCCCGGATCATCCGCCTGAAGTCACCCCGCGTGGCACCGCGGGAAGGACATCACTTGTGCTCCTTGACGTAGCTTTCCGGGTCCTTGTCCTTGGACTTCACGCCCTGGTAGTTCTGCGCCTCGAAGGTGACGAACGCCACGCCCAGCTCGTGGCGCTTCTGCAGACTGGCGTGGCGGCGAAAGTCCGCCAGGCTTTCGCGTTCCTCTTCGCCCATGTGGTCGCTGTTGGCCTTGTTCACTGCCGCGATGGCGGTAAACCAGCTGTCGGCACCGACCTCGTGATCAGCCACCTTGGCCACGGCATCGCGGATGTCGTTGTGGTCGCTGATCGCATCACGGGTTTCAGCAGCCGCATTCTTCTTGTCGCCAGCGCCCTTGCCGATCTTGAGCAGCTCCGGATAGAAGATCTTCTCCTCGGCCAGCGCATGCAATTCCAGGAACGCGGCCAGCCGGTCCCACAGGGGACCCAGCGTCTTGGTATCGGAAGCGTCGACCTGTTCAAGCAATGCGAAGCGGTGGCGCTGGGCGTGGTGGTCGTCGAGTATCAAACGGGTGATATCCAAAGGGGTTCTCCTTTTTCAGCGTGGCAAACCGGCAATCGCCGGCTCGTGAAGTTCGTCGCCTTCACGGCGACGGGTGAATCGGGCGTCGGTATACGGACGGCTACCTGCGGTGTCGCGTTATCAATCAGCGGCTCCATCGTCCGGTACCCGTCAGTGCATGGCCGCGATGTAATCCGCGACGGCCTGAATGTCGTGGTCGGACAGCGTGGCCGCCACCTTGCGCATCGTCGCGTCGGGGTTGCTGAGGCGGCTGTCGGAGCGGAACGCCCGCAACTGGCCTGCCAGATACGGCGCATGCTGGCCGGCCAGACGCGGAAACGACGGCAGCAGACCGCTGCCATCCAGCGCGTGGCAGGATGCGCATGCGGGCACCTGGTTTTCGGCAATGCCGTCGTTGTAGATCGTGCGGCCATGGTCCGATGGGACCGCCGACGATCCGGTCGGGCTCCAGCGAGGAATCTGCTGCGAAAAGTAGGTGGCAGCCTGGTCGATGTCGGTGTCGTCCAGCCCCAGCGCGATGCCGCTCATCACGCCAAGGCGCTGTTGCAGCCTGAAGGCGATGAGCTGTTTCTGCAGATAATCGCGACCTTGTCCGGCCAGCGAAGGCACGCCTGGATCGCTGCTGTTGCCCTGCCGACCGTGACAGTCGGCGCACACGTGGGCGACGATCGGCGGTTCGCCGGTCGCAGCGACCGCGCGCACGCTGACCAGCGCCATCGAAATCGCCGCAAGCGGTACCGTCAGGAGCATCGTCGTGCGCATGCGTTCTCCTAGTGACCTTTGACCGGGGCGGGAGCGCGCGGGCGCAGGTGCGGATCCTCGTCGACATCCCACAGCGCCGGTCGCGCATGAGCGTCCGCACGCACGTTCACCGCGTCGCGCGAGGGACTGTCGCCGGGTTGGATGTCCTTGCGCACCGCACGCACCAAATCGGCGTCAATGGTTGACGCCCGATTGCCCCAGGCATGCCGGATGTAGTTGACCACGTCGACCATCTGGGCATCATCGAACTTCCAGCCGAAGGCCGGCATCGCCAGACCGGTCGGCCTGGACGCCGGCGCGGCCATGCGCGAGCCGCTGAGCACCACGTGGACGACTGTGCCGGCGTCATCGGCCTGTATCGCCGAACTGCCCGCCAGCGGCGGAAAGACCCTGGCGACGCCGCGGCCGTCGTCCATGTGGCAGGCGATGCAGTTGTCGATATAAAGCGCCTGCCCGCGCGCCAGCGCATCGGCGCCCAGCGCGGCCACTTCGGGGGCCGACTTCGAGGGTGCGCTCGGCCGCTGCTTGAGATAGGTCGCGATGGCATCGAGGTCGGCCGTGGTCAGATACTGGGTCGAGTTCATCACTACCTCGGTCATCGGGCCGACGGAGGCGGACTTCAGGTTGGCGCCGGTTTTCAGGTACGCCACGATCTCCGCCTTGGACCAGTTGCCGACACCATCGCGCAGATTGCCGCCCAGACCGGGGGCGAACCAGTGCAGGTTGGCACTGCCACCTTCCAGGGACTCATCCTTCTTGATCGCGCCCAGCACATTCTTCGGTGTGTGGCAGGCACTGCAATGGCCGAGCCCTTCGACCAGATAAGCACCGCGATTCCATTGCGGCGACCGCCCGGCGTCGGGTCGATAGGTGCCCGCATCGAAATACAGCATATTCCAGCCTGCCAGCGAGCCACGCCAACTCAACGGCCACGGCAGTTTCACCGGCCGGGCCTCCTGGCTGACCGGCGTGACGGTGCCGAGATAGGCTTGGATCGCGTCGACATCGGCGCGGCTCACCTGGGTGTACCACGGGTACGGCATGGCCGGATAAAGGTGATGGCCTTCGTCATCGACGCCGTCATGCAGCGCGCCGTAAAACTGTTTCTCGGTCCACTGGCCGATGCCGGTCTGCTGGTCGGGGGTGATGTTGGTGGAGAAAATCACCCCGAACGGGGTGGCGATGGGGCGGCCGCCCGCAAACGGTTTGCCCTGATGAGCGGTATGGCAGGAGGCGCAATCACCGGCGCGCACCAGGTACTGCCCGCGCGCGAGCTGATCGGGGCTGACCGCCGGCGCGGCCATCGCGTACCCAGCCAGCCACGCCAGGGCGAACACGGCGAGATGCGGGCGGAGCTGGCGGTACGGGGCGGTCATCGATCACCTACACCTGAACCAGCGGGCCCGGGGCCTTCAGGTACTTGTTCTTGATCGCATCGGCTGCCCAGTAGGTCAGTGCGCCGATGGTGTCGGTGGGGTTGTAGCCCGCGTTTTGCGGAAACACGCTTGAGCCCATCACGAACACGTTGGGCACGTCCCAGCACTGCAGGTATTTATTGACCACGCTGGTGTTCGGATCATCGCCCATGGCGCAGCCGCCCGTGTTGTGGGTGGTCTGATACGGCACGATCGAGTAGTGGCCGTCGCGCGGCTTGGGGTGCAGCGAGCGCGGCTTCATTGCCTCGGCGATCAGCGTGGCCTTGTCGGTGAG
>JALYXN010000471.1 GCA_030947085.1 Pseudomonadota bacterium
TGGGCCTGCTCGTCGCTGAGCGTGGTCAGCTTCACGCCGATCTTTTCCAGATGCAGACGCGCCACTTCCTCGTCGAGTTTCTTGGGCAGGATGTAGACCTTCTTCTCGTAGGTGTCCTTGTTCGCCCACAGCTCGATTTGCGCCAGCGTCTGGTTGGCAAACGAGTTGGACATCACGAAGCTCGGGTGGCCGGTAGCGCAACCGAGGTTGACCAGGCGACCTTCGGCCAGTAGGAACATCGCGTGACCGTCGGGGAACACGTACTTGTCCACCTGCGGCTTGATGTTGATCTTCTCCACGCCGGGCATGGTGTTCAGCGCGTCGACCTGGATCTCGTTGTCGAAGTGGCCGATGTTGCAGACGATGGCCTGATCCTTCATCCCCTTCAGATGCTCAAGCGTCAGCACGTCCTTGTTGCCGGTGGTGGTGACGTAGATGTCGCCACGGCCCAGCGTGCTTTCGACGGTGTTGACCTCGAACCCTTCCATCGACGCCTGCAGCGCGTTGATCGGATCGATCTCGGTGACCACCACGCGCGAACCGTAGGCGCGCAGGCTGTGGGCGCAGCCCTTGCCGACGTCACCGTAGCCGCAGACAACGGCGCCTTTGCCAGCGAGCATCACGACCATCGCACGCTTGAGGCCATCGGCCAGCGACTCGCGGCAGCCGTACAGGTTGTCGAACTTGCTTTTGGTAACCGAGTCGTTGACGTTGATCGCCGGGATCAACAGCTTGCCCGCTTCAGCCAGCTGATACAGGCGGTGCACGCCGGTGGTGGTCTCTTCGGAGACGCCCTTCCAGTCTTTGACCACGGTGTGCCAGAAACCAGGACGCTCCTTGTGCACGCGCTTGAGCAGGTTCTTGATCACCTGCTCCTCGTGCGAGGACGCCTTCTGGTTGACCCAGTCCGAGCCGTTTTCCAGATCGTAGCCATTGTGGATCAGCAAGGTGGCGTCGCCGCCATCGTCGACGATCAGCTGGGGTCCGAGAAAGCCGCCCTTGCCGTCGGGAAAGCTCAGCGCTTCCAGCGTGCAGTCCCAGTACTCCTCCAGCGTCTCGCCCTTCCAGGCGAATACAGGCGTGCCGGTGACCGCAATCGCCGCGGCGGCGTGGTCCTGGGTCGAAAAGATGTTGCACGATGCCCAGCGCACGTCGGCGCCGATGTCCCTCAGCGTCTCGATCAGCACGGCGGTCTGGATCGTCATGTGCAACGAGCCGGTCACGCGCACACCCTTCAGCGGCTGGGTGGTGGCGTGCTTGCGGCGGATCGACATCAGGCCGGGCATTTCCGGCTCGGCGATGTCCAGTTCCTTGCGGCCCCAGTCGGCGAGCGACAGGTCGGCAACTTTGTAATCGTGGGGTGCGACTTCTTTGCTGACAGCGTTCATGCGTTTCTCCGGTTAGTTGTCTCAACCGGGCGCCGTTGTGGAACGTGCGCGCCGAGCCTGGCCGTCTGAATGATTTGCCTGGCAATGTCCTGCAGGTCATGCGGCTGGATCGGCCACATCATCACAACGGTCGCAGCGCCCCTCGGCGGGCAGTACAAGCCGCTCATTATAGCGGTAGATTCACTTTGACGCCTTACATGCCTGCCGATTGGTTAAGGTGGAGGCTTGACTTGGCCAGGACCCCGCTTATGGAAACCAACCGCGAAATCGACTTTCTGCCCCACGAGGGGCCGCTGCGCGAAGACGTCAGCCGCCTCGGCGCCATGGTCGGCAAAATGCTCGCCGAACAGGATGGCCAGGCGTTTTTCGAGCGGGTGGAGCAGGTGCGCACGGCCGCCATTCGCCGCCGTCGCGAGGGGGAATCCGTCGATGGCCTGGCCGATTCGCTGGCCGGCCTCGATGCCACGCATGCCGAAGCGCTGGCGCGCGCATTCGCCACCTATTTCCAGGCCGTTAACACGGCTGAACGAGTGCACCGCATCCGCCGTCGCCGCGACTATCAGCGCGAAGGCGATGCGCCGCAGCCGGAGTCGTTGCTGGATGTACTGGGGCAGCTGAAGGCGCAAGGTGTTGGCGCCGAGGAGTTGCTCGGCTGGCTGGATCGGTTGTGGATCGAGCCGGTGTTCACCGCCCATCCGACCGAAGCCGTGCGGCGCTCGCTGCTGGAAAAAGAGCAAGCCATCGTGCGCTCGCTGATCGACAATTTCGACCCGGCGCGCACCCCGCAAGAGCGCAAGGAAGACGACGACCGCATCTACATGGCGTTGTCCTCCGGCTGGCAAACCGCCGAGGCCTCGCCCGTGCGGCCGACCGTGCAGGACGAACATCACCATGTCGGGTTTTATCTGGCCAACCCGCTTTATCGTATCGTGCCGGCGCTGTACGAGTCGCTGGCTGCGGCGCTGCAGACGGTCTACGGCGTGGCGGTGGAGTTGCCGCAACTGCTGGGCTTCGCCAACTGGGTCGGCGGTGACATGGACGGCAATCCGAATGTCGGTGCCGACACCATTGCCGCCAGCCTGG
>JALYXN010000520.1 GCA_030947085.1 Pseudomonadota bacterium
TGATCCTGGACATCTTTGCCCAGCGGGCGCGCTCACACGAGGGAAAGCTGGAAGTGGAACTGGCTCAGCTCAAGCACCTAGCCACGCGGCTGGTTCGCGGCTGGACCCATCTCGATTCCCAGCGCGGCGGCGCCATCGGCAACCGCGGCCCCGGTGAAACCCAGCTCGAAACCGATCGCCGCCTGCTGGGCGAGCGGGTCAAGATGTTGACCAAACGCCTGCAGAAAGTTCAGACCCAGCGCGGGCAGCAACGCCGTGCCCGGCTGCGCAACACGGTACCGCGGGCGGCGCTGATCGGTTACACCAACGCCGGAAAGTCCACCCTGTTCAATGCGCTGACGACGGGGGAGGTCTACACCGCCGATTTGCTGTTCGCCACGCTCGATCCGACCGTGCGCAAGCTGGAGGATCTCAGCTGTGGTCCCGCGGTACTGGCCGACACGGTGGGCTTTATCCGCGATCTGCCGCATGACCTGGTCGCCGCGTTTCGCGCCACCCTGGCCGAAGCGCGCGATGCCGATCTGTTGCTGCATGTCAGCGACGCTGCTGACGAAGATCGCGATCGCCTGCACAAGGTGGTCGACAGCGTGCTGGAAGAGATCGACGCTGGGGACGTGCCGCAGCTGCATGTCATGAACAAGATCGACCTGGTCGACATGCAACCGCGCATCGATCGCGATGCCGCTGGCAAGCCGGTGCGAGTGTGGTTGTCCGCCGCTACCGGCATCGGTCTGGACCTGTTGCGACAGGCGCTGGGCGAACTCTTGGGCGGGGATCGGGTGCAATCGCAACTCACGCTGCCGCTCAGCGCCGGTCGGTTGCATGCGCGTCTTAAGGCCGCCGGTGCCATCACCAGGGAAACCGTGGACGAGCACGGCTGGCAGCTGCACATCGACGCCCCGCGCAGCATCATTGCCCCCCTCAGCGGTGGCGATGCCACCGAAACGCGACTTCTGCGAGACCTGCTGATCGTGGTGGAATGACCTTCGCCGCAAACATACGAGGGCAAGCGCCCTCTGCTAGAATGTCTATCGTTTGTGCGGCTGTCCGACCAGGTCATGCCCATAATCCAAAGCTTTTTCTGAATTTTATGTGTGATCCGGTTCAACGCGTGTTCCGACCGTGGTTGCCGGCCTCCCTAAGGCTGCAAGGAGACTGACAGTGGCATGGAATGAACCCGGCAAGAACGGGCAGAACGATCCCTGGACGCGAAAGCGGACGACCGGCAAGTCACCGCTGGACGATGCGCTGAACAAGATCAGGAATCGTGTCGGCAAGATGGGCAAGGGTCCCGGAAGCATCCTCACCGCGATACTGGTGTTGTTGGTGGTGGCCTTGCTGTTCAGCAGCTACACCATCGTCGGTGCACGCCAGACTGGTGTGGTGCTGCGCTTCGGCCAGTACACCCGTACGCTGTCGCCCGGGTTTCACCTGAAATTCCCGCAGCCGATCGAATCGGTGACCAAGGTGGAGGCCACGCGCATCCGTTCGGTCAACGACAAGGTCGCCATGCTGACCCGCGACGAGAACATCATCACCATCGACTTCACCGTGCAGTATCAGGTGACCGATTCACGCAAATACCTGTTCTCGCTGAACGACCCGGATGGCACCATCGGCGCTGCTGCCGAAGCTGCCGTGCGTGGCGTGATCGGTGGCAGCGACATGGATCAGGTGCTCTCCGCCGCCGGCGCCAGCCTGGTCAGTGAGGCCCAGGTCGCGCTGCAGAAAACGCTTGACGGGTACGATTCCGGACTTCGCGTGACGGAAGTGAGCTTCCAGAATGTGGCGCCGCCGGATGAGGTCAAGGATGCCTTCGACGACGTCAACAACGCTCGCGAAGACAAGCAAAGTATCGAGAACGGCGCACTCGCCTACGCCAGCAAGGTGGTGCCCGTGGCACGCGGCGATGCGGCGCGTATCGCTGCCGAAGCGTCCGGTTACAAGGCCGAGCGTATCGCTCGCGCTACCGGTGACACCTCGCGGTTCGATCTCTTGCTGACACAGTACAAGGCCGCTCCGGAAGTCACGCGCAAGCGTTTGTGGCTTGAAACCATGGAGCAGGTGATGGCGAAGAATCGCAAGGTGATCGACGGCTCCGGTGGTCGCAACATCATCAATCTGCCGACGCTGCATGGCGACACGGCGGCGCCCAGTCCGACGGCCGCCAGCGCAGGCGTCATTTCGTCATCGGCCAGCACCACCAGCGTCGACGACAAGGGAGCGCAGCCATGACGAAGATCATCTCCGCCGTTGCCGCGATCATCCTGATCCTGCTCGGTCTCAACAGCATGTTCGTGGTCAGCGAGGGGCACAGCGCGCTGGTGCTGCAGTTTGGTCGCATCGTGCAGACCGACTACCAGCCCGGCCTGCATTTCAAGTTGCCGCTGCTGCAACAAGTCATGCATTTCGACAAGCGCATCCTCTCGCTGGATGCGCCACCGGAGCGTTACTTCACCTCCGAGAAAAAGAGCGTCAATGTCGACTTTTACGTCAAGTGGCGCATCGTCGATAACGCCCGCTATTACCGTTCCACCGGTGGCGATCAACTACAGGCCGAACAGCGCCTGACCCCGATCGTCAAGGATGCGCTGCGCTTCGAGTTCAACGCCCGCACCCTGCCGGATCTGATTTCCGGTGGTCGCAAGGGCATCACCGAACGGGTACGTCTGCAGACGGATGCATCGACACGAAAGAATCTCGGCATCGCCGTGGTCGACGTGCGCATCAAACGCATCGACCTGCCCAACGAAGTCAGCGAATCGGTGTACAAGCGGATGCGCGCCGAGCGGTTGCAGCTGGCCAACGAATTGCGCTTCACCGGTCAGGAGTCCGCCGAGACCATCCAGGCCGATGCCGATCGTCAAGGTCAGGTGCTGCGCGCCGACGCCCGACGCGATGCGGCCAAGATCCGCGGTGAAGGCGATGCCCAGGCAGCCGCCATCTACGCCAAGGCCTACAGCCAGGATCCGGAATTCTTCACGTTTTACCGCAGCCTTGCCGCGTATCGCACATCCTTTGAGGACGGCAAGGGCGTGTTGATCATGAAGCCCGACGATGAATTCCTGCACTACTTCGAGAAGCCCTCGGCGACGCACTGAGCGGTTTTCCCGCTGCGTCGTTGATCGCACGTGTCCCGGGCGAGGGTCAGTCCAGCAGCGCGGTTGGTGTCAGTGAACGGGCTCCGCGCGACTGGCGAAAAGGTGTTGTCTACCATCCGGCGCGCCGGAGGCAGGGTGACTTGAAGTGCGATGGATCGCGAGCGGGTCACCGACTTCACCCCACCATGGGGTCAATCATTCTTGAAAACCAAGCGAGAACATCATGGGTAAGTCAGTAGTCATTCTTGGTGCCCAGTGGGGCGACGAAGGCAAGGGCAAGATCGTCGACCTGCTGACCGAGCGAGTGAGCGCGGTGGCGCGCTTCCAGGGCGGCCACAACGCCGGCCACACGCTGGTCATCAAGGGCAAGAAGACTGTGCTGCATCTGATTCCGTCAGGCATCCTGCGCGACGATGCGCTGTGTCTGATCGGCAACGGCGTGGTGCTCAGCCCGCAGGCGCTGAAGCAGGAAATTGAAGAGCTGGAGGCCAATGGCGTCGAGGTGCGTTCGCGCCTCAAAATCAGCCCTGCCACGCCGCTGATCATGCCGTACCACATCGCCGTCGATAAGGCGCGCGAACTTGCCGCAGGCGGCAAGGCCATCGGCACCACCGGCCGCGGCATCGGTCCGGCGTACGAAGACAAGGTCGCCCGTCGCTCGATCCGCGTCGCTGACCTGATGTACCCGCACGAGCTGCCCGAGAAGATCAAGGCCGCCGTCGAGTACCACAACTTTATCCTCGGCCAATGGCTCAAGGCGGATACGGTCGACTACCAGACCGTACTCGACGATGCGCTGGCCTATGCCGAATTCATTCGTCCGATGGTCGATGACGTCGCCACCATCCTGCACGACGTGCGTGCCGAAGGCGGCAATATCCTGTATGAGGGCGCGCAGGGCGCACTGCTGGATATCGACCACGGTACCTACCCGTACGTCACCTCCAGCAACACCACCATCGGTGGCGCGCTGGCCGGTACCGGCGTAGGCGCGTGCGACATCGACTACGTGCTGGGCATCTGCAAGGCCTACGCCACCCGCGTCGGCAGCGGTCCGTTTCCGACTGAACTGCACGATGAGATGGGCGAGCGTTTGCGCACGGTCGGCAAGGAGTTCGGTGCCAGCACCGGCCGTCCGCGACGTTGCGGCTGGATCGATCTGGTCGCGCTCAAGCGTGCCACCCAGATCAATGGCATCAATGGCTTGGCCATCACCAAGCTCGACGTGCTCGATGGCCTGGAATCGATCAAGGTCTGCATCGCCTACGAATACCGCGGCAAGCGCCGCGTACTGGCGCCGCTGGACGCCGACGGCTGGGACGAGTGCAAGCCGGTGTATCTCGAGTTTCCCGGCTGGGAAGAGTCTACCGCCGGTATCCGCGACTGGAACAAGCTGCCGCCGGCCGCGCGCGCCTACCTGCGCGCGGTGGAAGAACTCTCCGGCTGCCGCCTCGCCCTGGTCGCCACCGGTGCGGACCGCGACGACACCATCATCCTGGAAGATCCGTTCGCCTGACCGAATCCACAACGATAAAAAGAAGAGCCCCGCATGGGGCTCTTCTTCGTTGGACCGGGTGGTTACTTGCGTTGGGCCTGCGTCTGCCAGATCAGGATGGGCTGACGTTCGGCCAACGTGTGCTCAAGCCCGCGTCGCCGTCTACCTCGCCGCCGCGGACGTAGAGGGGCTCGGGTCGGTCGCTTCGCTTTTCGTCCACAACTTCGCCTCCACCTTGCCACCCAGCATCTGCTGCCGTACCAGCGGAATGGGCGGACCACCGTAGCTGAGGAACTGGTCGTGGAATGCCTTCAATGCGTTCGACCCGGGATGGGCGGCGATCCAGTCCTGGCGCAGCTGCATGATCATCAGCTTGCCCAAGGTGTAGTTGAGGTACGCCGGGTCATAGGTGCCGCGGGCGGCTTGCTGGCGGGCGTTGCCGGGGTCCTGGAAGGCCTTGTCGCGGAACATCTGCTCGGACTGGGCAATGGTCATGCCGCCGGTATGCAAGCCGATGGCGGAGAGGTAGCGCACGTCGCGCAGCAGGGCGTTGGTGAGCTGGCCGATGTGAACTTCCGGCGTGCCGCCGTCGACGCCCGCATCGAACATCATTTCCTCGACGT
>JALYXN010000532.1 GCA_030947085.1 Pseudomonadota bacterium
AAATCCTTGTACACCGGCGTGGGACAGAACAGCGACGCCGCGGCGCGGGCCAGCAGGCAGGCGGCCATGATCGGGATCACCATGTCCTGGTTGTCGGTCAGTTCCATCGCGATCACCGCCGAGGTCAGCGGCGCGCCGGTGACGCCCGAGAGATAGGCGCTCATGCCCAGCAACACCACGGTGCCAGCCGGAATGGTCGGCAGGAAGTAGGCGATGTTGTGGCCCAGACCGGCGCCGACGGCCAGCGCCGGGGAGAAGATGCCACCGGGTATACCGGCCCAGTAGGAAACGACATTGGCGAACAGCTTGGCGATACCGAAGGTCTGGCCCGGCGTGACCGCAGCCTCCTGCACAAAGGCGCGGGCCTGGTCGTAACCGGTGCCGTAGACATTGTTGTGCGAGTACAGGCCGATCAACGCCAGCGCCAGTCCGCAGCCGGCGGCGAACAGCACCGGGGCGTGTGCGCGTACCCGACCGACGTAAGCCAGCGGCCCGTTGCGGCTGAGCAGGATCAGGCGCGCAAACAGACCGCCCAACAGTCCGCAGATGACGCCCGTCAGCAGCACCGCCATCCAGGCATGGCCCAGTGGCAGGTTGGCACTGACGTGGCCGAAATACGAGTAATTGCCCATCACGCCGAGCGATACCACGCCGCCGACGATCACCGCGGTCAGCAGCAGACCGCTGAAGCGATGCTCGAAGGTACCGGCCAGTTCCTCGATGGCGAAGACCACGCCGGCCAGCGGCGCGTTGAACGCCGCGGCGATACCGCAGGCGCCGCCGGCGAGGATGAAGCGCGAGGCCGCCTTCGGGTCGGTGAAGCCGAAGCGTCGTCCCAGCGAATAGAACAAGCCCGCGCCCACGTGCACGGTGGGACCCTCACGGCCGATCGAGGCACCCACAGCCATCGCCAGCAGGGTCAGCACCATCTTGCCGGCGGCGATCGGCAGCGACAGCATGCGCTGTCGAAAGCTTTCGTCCTCGATATGCAGGCTGCCGATCACCTGCGGAATACCGCTGCCGCGAGTGGCGCGCAGCTTACCCTCGGTCACCCAGGCCAACAGGCCGAAAATCACCGGCGTAATGATCAGCGGGATCCAGGAGCCATAGGTCAGCATGACCTGAAACAGGTGGTAAGACCAGTCGCTGGCCTTGGCAAACAGGATCGCCGCCAGCGCCACCATGATCGCGCCGACCCATAACGCGAGGCGTCTTTTCCACTGCAGCGGCGCGAAGAACTCGTGGCCGAGCAGCGCCTGCAGGCGCGGATTCGAGGAAAGTGGACTGCGGTCGCTGGGTTCGGTCATTCAGCCATTATTGCAGACACGACCCCTGGGAGCCCGTCGAATGTTGGTTGGCAGGTCGCAGCAGGTCTGGGCGATCTCTATTTCCATCGGCTCTTGGCCAATGGGATTGCCACGCAGAAGCAAAGTCAAGGCAATCCACCCTTGCACCGCCCGATTCTCGACTCAACCACCAAAACCCGACAAGCTCCCGGCGGTCACAGGGGCAGCGGTCGCCAGCGCGTTTCGTACAGATCGAAACGGCGATCCTTGAGGTTCTGCACCGCACCGGCATTGCGCGCTTTGGCCAGGCTTTCCAGCCGCAGATCGGCAAACAGCACCGTTTCGATATTGGGGGTGGAATCGGCGGCGATGCCATCGCGGGCGAACGGAAAATCACTGGGGGTGAGAATGCAGCTCTGACCGTACTGGATGTCGAAATTATTGACGCCGGGCAGGTTGCCGACGTTGCCGGACAACACCACGTAGCACTGGTTTTCGATCGCCCGCGCCTGCGAGCAGTAGCGAACGCGCAGGTAACCTTCGCGCACATCGGTGCAGAACGGCACGAACAGGATCAGCGCGCCCTGGTCGGTCAGATGCCGTGCCACTTCCGGAAATTCCGAGTCGTAGCAGATCATCACGCCGATCGGACCGCAGTCGGTCAGCACCGTCGCCGCGCTTTCGCCGCCGGTGATATTCCACACGTTGCGCTCGCTAGGCGTGGGGTGCAGTTTCTCGCGCTCGTGGATCGAGCCGTCGCGCAGGCAGACATAGCAAACGTTGTGGATGTCGCCATTGGCCTGCTCGGTGGGATGGGTGCCGCCGATGATGTTGATGTTGTAGTGCACGGCCAGCCGGCTGAAGAGCTCCTTCACCTGCGGCGTGTACTGGCTCAGCGTGCGGATCGAGTCGAACGGCGACAGCTCGATGTTCTCGATCGACAGCAGCTGCAGCGTGATCAGTTCGGGGAAGGTGACGAAGTCGGCGTTGTAGTCGGCGGCGATGTCGGTGAAGTATTCGACCTGGGTGGCAAACTCCTCGAACGAGGTGATCCGGCGCTGCAGGTACTGCACCGACGCCACCCGCACCGAATCGGGCAGCCGTTGCTGCGACGTGATCGACGGCATGTCCGGGTGATCGAGCAGGCGCGGGTTTCGCCACACCAGATGCACCGCGTACCCGAGCGAGTCGTAATCCGAAGGCACATAAGCTTTGAGCAGGCCCATCACCTCGAAATCGTTGTTGAGCTGGAAACTGAGGGTGAGATCGCGGCGCTCGCCGTCCACCACGGCCTGCACATAGGCTTCGGCGCTGCCGTATTTCGGCATGTTCTTGGCCAGCCCGGGAATGCGTCCGCCAAACACGATGCCGCGCAGTTTCAGGTCGATGCACAGACGTTTGCGCGCCTGATACAGACGCTGGCCGATGCGCATGCCGCGGTAGTCCGGGTGCACTACCACTTCCATGCCGTAGAGCCAGTCGCCCTCGGCGTCGTGTCGCGAGCCCATGCCGCCGCCGGTGATCTGTGACCAGGTATGCGGCGCAAGCGCGGTGGCTTCGCCAATGCGGAAGGTGGCGCAATAGCCAACGACGGCGCCTTCGTAGACGACAACGAACTGGCCTTCCGGGAAGTGCGTCTGCTGGGAGCGCAGCATCTCGGTCGAATGGCCCCATTCGTCCGAATAGACCCGCGCGGTCAGTGTGGCGATCTGCGGAACGTCGCTCAATTCGGCCTGACGCAGCAGCAGCTTGGGGGTGTTTTCGTGTGGTTTCTTGGACATGCGCCTATTATGCATAGCGCTCGGCACGTAAGGGTGAAAATGCGTTCAGACGCCCGTTACACTGGCGCGATTCCGTTCAAAGGGCGCCGATCCATGACCAGCCATGCTGCCGCTCGCGAGTTTCACGCCGATCACCTGTGGCAGGCCCAGGAGTGGTGTGCGGACGTCGCCTTGACGGTCGATGCGAAGGGCCGCTGGTCGGCGCCGGCCGGGCCGGTTGCGCGGACGGCCAGACCGGGTGGCGAGTCGATCGGGCAGTGGGTACTGCCGGGCATGCCGAACCTGCACTCGCACGCGTTTCAGCGCGCCATGGCGGGACTTGCAGAGCGCAAGGGGCGCGCCGATGACAGCTTCTGGAGCTGGCGCGAGGCGATGTATGCCTTCGCCTCGACCATCGGTCCGGATCAACTGCAGGCGATTGCTGCCCAGCTTTACGTGGAGATGCTCAAGGCCGGCTATACCCACGTGTGCGAGTTTCATTATCTGCATCACCAGCCGGACGGCACGCCCTGCGAAGATCCCGCGGCGATGTCGCTGGCACTGATCGAGGCCGCTCGCGAGGCGGGCATCGGGCTGACCTTGTTGCCGGTGCTGTATATGAGCGGCGGTTTCGACGGGCGCGCCCTGGTGACCCGCCAGCGCCGCTTCGGCC
>JALYXN010000550.1 GCA_030947085.1 Pseudomonadota bacterium
CCGATCCGCAGCAGTCGGCGCTGGCACAGCGATTCCAGCCGTTCCAGCGTCAAAGCCAGGTGCGAGCCGCGCTTGCTGCCGGCGATGGCGTGGATTTCGTCGACGATGCCGGAGCGCGTGCCGGCCAGCATTTCTCGCCCCGAGGCGGAGCCCAGCAGCACGTACAGCGACTCCGGTGTGGTCACCAGAATGTGCGGAGGCAGCTTGCGCAGCCGGCTGCGTTCGGCTTGCGGGGTGTCGCCGGTGCGCACGGCGGTGCGGATGGCGACATCGGGAAGGCCGAGCTTTTCCAGTTCAGCGCGGATGCCCTCGAGCGGCGCCTCCAGGTTGACGTGGATGTCGTTCGACAAGGCTTTCAGCGGCGACACGTAAACCACGCTGGTGGTGTCAGGCAGAACGCCACCGTTGGCCACGCCTTCGCGAATCAGCGCATCGATCGCGGCAAGAAATGCGGTCAACGTCTTGCCGGAACCTGTCGGCGCCGCTACCAAAGTGTGGTTGCCGGCGCGAATCGATGGCCACGCCGCCGCCTGCGCCGCGGTGGGCGCGGGAAAGGTCTGGCGAAACCAGGCGGCAACGGCCGGGTGGAAGTCGTCCAGCGGGCACGGATCAGGTCGCATCGAGGCGGGGCCGGGTGGCGAGAGTCTGACAGTCATCGAACCACATATGGGGTTGCTACGGAGCCGGCTCAATCCGGACTCGGCCACGACTGTGCATGGATCCCCCGGCATGCCAATATTCAGGTCGGGCGCAGGGATAGGAGTCCCACGGGGGGACTCCAGCGGCGACCGTTTGACCAGGGAACAGTCATGGATGTTTTGCGGGTGCTTTGCCGGAAAGCCGGTTTCACGATGCCGGCCTGGAGCCGCTTCGCCCTGGTCCTGATGGGTCTCTCCGCCTCGATGATCCTGCACGCAGCCAGCCTCGATCCGGCGGTATTGCCAAGGATTCAGGCGGCCACGTTCGAAGTCGTCGCGGCCAAGCCGGTGGATGATCCGCTGACGTACGAGAAGCCACTGCCGCTGGATCTGTTGCCGTTTCAGGAGCGAAACGACAAGTATTTTTCCATTGGCACCGCATTTGCGATCGGCAACAACCGCTATGTCACAGCCGGTCATGTTCTGCTGGATGGCATCGGGGGTCTGTGGGGACCGCTCTCGCTGCGTGACGCGGGTGGCCAGGTGTATGCCATCGACAAGATCGAGAAATTCTCGCTACGCAGGGATTTCGTGGTGTTTTCGCTGGCGAACAAACCAGCGACGGTTGCCGCGTTCGAGGTCGACAGCAAACCGGCCTTGAATCAGGTGGTTTACGCCGTGGGCAATGCGTTGGGAACTGGCGTGGTCATCCGCGATGGACTGTATACCTCCAATACGCCCGAGGAGCAGGACGGCAGCTGGATATGGATGCGTTTTTCCGCAGCGGCCTCGCCAGGCAACAGCGGCGGCCCGTTGCTGGACAAGGACGGCAAACTGATCGGCGTGGTGCTGATGCGATCCGCCAACGAGAATCTCAATTACGCACTGCCCATCAGCGAGGTGCTGAACGCGCCGGAGGGCCTTGCGGTCATCGACGAACGTGCGCCGTACAAGCTGGATGTGTTCGATACCACCCTCACCAACATCTTCAAGCAGCAGTTTGCGTTGCCGTTGAACCTGGCCGACTTCGGCGCGACGTATCGAAAGCTGGAAGAGGCTTATATCCACCAGCAAATCAAGGCGCTGCTGGCGAAGGATCCCGACAAGCTGTTTCCCCGAGGCAGTGGGTCGCAGCGCTTTTTGCGCGCGACCGGGCTTAGCCTGCGGCCGACCCTGCTCATACGTGACAGCAACGGCGAGTGGATGCCGTCGGTCAAAGCCGGGCCCCGAACCACTCTGGCCAAGAACGGTTATATCGATGCCGGATTCGTCGGCCGTAGCATTCTGTTTCATCTGCGCAAACCGGACGACGTTACCGCCAGGCAGCTCTACAGCGATCCGAATCGCTCGATGGACCTGTTGCTCAGGCTTGGCTTTCTCACGCGCCAGGTCGGCGCTGAAAAAGTGAAGACCACTTCGTTGGGCCCAACCATTCTCAACTCCACCATCGTCGACAGCTGGCGGCGGGTGTGGCAACGACGTGAATGGGCGATTCCCCAAGCCAATGGTGTAGTCATCACGTTCTCGTTGCCGGTACCGGACGGCTACGTGACGATGATGCAGCTCGCGCCAGCTCGACGCGACTACATGAATCTCGCCGACATGAAGGCCCTCACCGATTTCGTCAATGTGGACTACGGCGGCACGCTTGCCCAGTGGCGGGACTATTTGCAGAACCAGACACTTCTGCCGGCATTTTTCAAGGACATACGGATCGACTTCGCGTACGACCACCGCTTCAGCTATGCGTCGAACCGTATCCGTATGGACTTCACCACGAAGCTGCAGAAAATCACGCCAAACAGTGAATTGACAGTGGGGCTGATCCCGGTGCCGGATCGCGGCAAATTCGTCATGGATATCGTCGATGTCCGTGTTTTGGAGGATGCCAACAACCGTAACGGGATCAATATCCAGCGCCACATGGCCCCATCAGACACTCTCGACGACGATTACAAAAGCGACTGGCACAAGATCACCCAGCACCAGCATCCTTACGATGGCGTGGCGCGCAAGGACAATGACGTGACGGAGATCACCTCCGTGGCCGTACCTTCGGGCACGGGTGATCCATCCATCCTCTATACAGCCTTCTACGCTATCGAGGGCGACCATCCGCAGGCGTTCATGAAGACCAGACTCGACGTGTTGACGAAGCACTTCCAGGTTGTCGAGCATTGAGCTTTGGCGGCAACGCAGAGCAGATACGGTGGACCAGAAAGTGATCGTCGCAAACACTTCAACTGCAGGCAGTTCGGGAGTCTGGCTCGACATGGCCGACGGCCAGCGCCTGTTCCTGCGCGATTGGCCGATGCAAGAGGCTCGTGGCGCGGTGCTGATCGTGCACGGTCTGGGCGAGCACAGCGGGCGTTACGAACGGCTGGCGCAGTGGTTCAACGAGCGCGGCTACGCGGTTCGCAGCTACGATCAACGCGGGCACGGAAAAACGCCGGGGCGACGTGGTGCATTGAGGCATGCCGACGATCTGCTGGAAGATCTGGCGACGGTCTACAACGGCTATGCCAACAGCCTGCCCAGTCCGCCGATTCTGCTCGGTCACAGCATGGGCGCGCTGGTGGTTGCCCGTACGGTACTGGACGGGCGCATCGCGCCGCCGGCGATGCTGCTGTCCTCGCCGGCACTGCGCAGCTGGTCCTCGCCAGGCCTGATCCGACTTGCCCGCGTGCTGGCGCGCGTGGCACCCAACCTCACGTTGCGCAACGGGCTGAAGACGGGAAAGCTGTCGCACGATCCGCAGGTGGTGGACGGCTACGCCACCGATCCGCTGCGCCATGCCTGGGTCACGCCACGGCTGGCCGATTTCATCTTCCGCGCAGGGGCGACCTGCATCGCCGATGCGGCCAGTCTTGCGCAACCGACACTGCTGCTGGTGGCG
>JALYXN010000572.1 GCA_030947085.1 Pseudomonadota bacterium
CGCCACCACCATGGCGGCCACCGAAGCCTTCATGTCGGCCGCGCCGCGGCCGTATAGATGGCCATCGCGCACCGAAGGCTCGAATGGCGGGCTCTGCCATGAGGATGCCGGCCCGCTCGGCACCACGTCGGTGTGACCGAGAAACATCAGGGTCGGCCCCGCATCACCGTGAGTCGCCCAAAGATTCTCCACCTGGCCATGGCTGAAATACTGCAGTCGAAAGCCCGCGCTTTCCAGGCGATCACCGACCAGCAACAGACAACCGGCGTCTTCCGGCGTTACGGACCGACGACGAATAAGGTCACAGGCAAGCTCGAAGACGTCAGACATGGGCACGGGCACAACACGGCATGGAAGAGGCTCGCAGCATACCAAGCGTGTCCCCCACCATCACCCCAGCAGCACCACCCCAAGCAGGTGCCCGACGAGATAGGTAATGGCTGCCGCCGCAGTGGTGATACCGAACTGGCGTGCCACCGAGAAAAGCATGCTGCGCCCCGTGAACAGGGCCGTGCCGATACCGATCAGCGACAAACCCACCGCGGTGGAACACGCGCTCGCCAGCATCGCCGCCGGTCCGCCAAGAAAGAAGTACGGGGCCACCGGAAACAGCGCACCGCAGGCGAACAGACAGAACGACGAGATCGCTGCGCCATAAGCAGAACCACCGAGCTCGCCCGGATCGATGCCCAGATCCTCGCGTACCAGCATGTCGAGCGCCGCGCGCGGCGTCTCCGCCACATGCTCGGCGAGATGTTCGGCGGCCGCAGGATCCAGCCCCTTGTCGCGGTAGAAGCCGGCGATGTGGCGCACGCCGTCTTCCGGAGCCACCGCCAGGCGCTCGGCGCGCTCAGTGATCTGCGCCTGGTAGAACTCGCGCGAACTGTTCACCGACAGCCATTCGCCCATGGCCATTGAACAAGCGCCGGCAACCAGACCGGCCAGACCGGCCAGCAGCACCGCGCGATCGCCCGAGGCGGCGCCGGCCATGCCCATCACCAGACTGACATTGGAAACCAGCCCGTCGTTGGCGCCCAGCACGGCGGCGCGCAGCGTGTTGCCGTTCTGGGTGCGGTGGCGGCCACCGGTTTTGGCCTGTTCGTCGGTTCGCGCGAAATGATCGCGATGGCCGGATCGATCCACCGGCGTGGCCGTGTAATCGGCATGTTCGAGCCGCACCACTGTCGGCATCACGAATTCGGTACCGAAGCGCTGTGCCAGCCAGCCGAGCGTTTTGACCCGCAGACCGATGCGCGCCGCCGGTACCGGCATTCCCAACTCCTGCAGCCTCGCTTCCCAAAACGACGCATTGGTCTGCTCTCCGACGGCAATGCGCCGATAGACGTTGCCAAGACGACTATCGTCGGCGAGTTCGGCAAGGCGCGCGTACAGCGCCGCATTGTCGCGCTCGATGCGCAGGTTGCTGCGGAATCGGCGCTCACGATCGTCACTCATGGCGACACCCGCAGAGCAACGGGAGGTGATCCGGAACGCAAAAGCGCTAAAAAATTTGGCATGGGGAGAGGGATCGGCGGCGAGACAACCGCAAGCCTAGCAACGAACCGACAATGCCAGTGAGGACGGGTCGCGTTCAGCCGTCCGATCGCCCGCTGTCGGCCCGGATGACCGGTCGTGCCGAGCCCAAAAAGCCCAGATACGTCGTCAGCGGTCGAACAGCTTCTTGAAGCCGTTGTCGGAGAATCCGACACTCACCGAACCCTCGGGCTGCTGCACCACCGGACGACGGATTAATGCCGGGTACTCCTTCAGCAGCAAGGTCCATTCCGGATCGCTGCCCGGATCCTTGCGCTGCGGCAGCAGGTTACGCCAGGTGGTGGACGACTTGTTGACCAGCTTTTCCCATCCGCCCAATTGCCGCGCCCAGTCCTTGAGCGTGTTGGCTGGCACGGGATGGGCCCGATAGTCGACGAACTCGTGCTCGACCTCAAAGCGCCCCAGCCAGTTGCGCGCCTTGCGGCAGGTATCGCAATGGGGAAGGCCATACAGCGTAGGTCCGGTCATGCGATGTCCTGTAAGAGATTCTATGTTGTCGATCAAGCGATCTGGGGCCCTACACCACCGATATCCTCACGCAAATCGGGACGCTACTGATTTTGTAGGAGCGACTTCAGTCGCGATGCTCTTCGTTGCAACGCCAGAGCAGAAGCATCGCGGCTAAAGCCGCTCCCACAAGTGCCTGACGGGATCGCCCGCGGACGGGCTCATGCGCCGCCGATATTCTGACGCAAATCGGGGTGCTACCGATGTCGTAGGAGCCCACCCTGTGGGCGATCAATCGAATTCAAGACGCCACTGCCTGAAGAGCGCCGTCCTCCTACACAGCGCGCAGCAGTTCGTTGATGCTGGTCTTGCTGCGCGTCTTCGCATCGACCTGCTTCACGATGATGGCGGCGTACAAGCTGTGGCTGCCGTCCTGTGCCGACAGGCTGCCGGCCACCACTACGCTGCCTGCGGGCACCCGGCCGTAGCTGACCTTGCCGGTGGCGCGGTCGTAGATGCGGGTCGACTGGCCCAGGAACACGCCCATGCCGATCACGCTGCCGCGCTCCACCACCACGCCTTCGACCACTTCCGAACGCGCCCCGATGAAGCAGTTGTCCTCGATGATGGTCGGATTGGCCTGCAGTGGCTCCAGCACACCACCGATGCCAACGCCGCCCGAAAGATGCACGCCAGCACCGATCTGGGCACAGGAACCGACCGTGGCCCAGGTGTCGATCATGCTGCCCGCGCCCACGTAGGCGCCGATGTTGACGTAACTCGGCATCAGCACCGCGTCCTTTGCGATGTGCGCGCCTCGGCGCACCAATGCGCCCGGCACCACCCGCGCGTCGAGCCCCTTCAACTCCGCGTCATCGCCATGGGCGAAACGCAGCGGCACCTTGTCAAATGCCATGGCCGGGCCGCCGTCGACGACGATGTTGTCGCTGATGCGGAAGTACAGCAACACGGCTTTCTTGATCCACTGATTGACCTTCCAGCCGCCGTCTGTGTCCGGCTCGGCCACGCGGCACTCGCCGGATTCGAGCAGTTCGATCACCTGGGCGATGGCCGGTCGCAGGTGCGTTTCGATTTCGGTCTGGCTCAATGCGTTGCGGCGCTCGAAAGCATCGTCGATCAAGGTTTCAATGGTTTGCATAAAATTATTCGCAGGGGGACGTAGGGCAAAAACCAGGGTGTTCCAACCTTGAAAGAGTACACGCTACGGCCACCGCAACGGCCAGGTTCATCGGTTTTTGACGCCTTCAGGCGCTACATTATCCGCCAGCGGCGCCGCCATTCATCACGATTATCGCCATCGGGCGAGTCGCCCTTCGAGGAGATCAGAAATGAGCCAGCTGAACATCGCCGTGTTCGTCGGCAGCCTGCGCCAGGGATCGTTCAACCGCCGTCTGGCCCGTGCTGTGGAAAAACTGGCACCATCGGAGCTTGCGTTCAAGCACGTGCAGATCGACGACCTGCCGCTCTACACGCAGGACTTCGACCAGGACTACCCGGCCGTCGCGAAGCGGCTGAAACAAGACATCGAGTCCGCCGACGGCTTGCTTTTCGTCACCCCCGAATACAATCGCTCGGTTCCGGGCGTGCTGAAAAATGCCATCGATATCGCCTCGCGGCCGTGGGGAACCAACTCCTTTGCCGGCAAGCCGGGCGCCGTGATCGGTACCTCGATCGCCGCCACCGGCACGGCAATGGCGCAGCAGCATCTGCGCAACATTCTCGCCTACCTGGATGTGGCGACGCTGGCGCAACCGGAGGTCTATATCCAGTTCAAGGACGACTTGATTGCCGAGGATGGCACCATCGGCAACGAGAGCACGGGCAAGTTCGTGCAGGGCTTCGTCGACAAGTATGTGGCCTGGATCAAGCGTTTCGCGGGCTGATAGGCCCGCACGCAGGAATGAAACTGCCAACGCGAGGCATTGCCACATAGCAAAAAAGCCGCCCACAAGGGGCGGCTTTTCTGTGCTGCGGACAGACAACTGACAGGAATGTTGCCGACAACTGCAAGAATTGGTGGGCGGTACAAGGATCGAACTTGTGACCCCTTCCATGTCAAGGAAGTGCTCTACCGCTGAGCTAACCGCCCAAATCACGTCCGAACTGCTACGCGAGCCGCGAAGTATACGGGAGGCGACGTTACTCGACAATATGCCATGGCGGGATTCAGCGTAGCGATACTTCCCGTAACTGGTGGATCTGGTCACGCAGTTTGGCCGCGTCCTCGAACTCCAGGTTCTGGGCGTGCTTGTACATCCGCTCCTCCAGCTTTTTCATCGTGACCGCCGCCTCCTTGGCGCTGAGACCGCTGTATTCAGCCGTCTCCTCCGCCACCTCCCGGCTACCGCGCGATGCTTTGCTGCCGCGTCGGTTGCCCGCCTCGCTGCGCGCACCTTCCATGATGTCGGCGATGCGGCGCACGATGGTGGTCGGCACGATGCCTTGCTGCTCATTCCACGCCACCTGTTTTTCGCGACGGCGCGCGGTTTCGTCCATCGCCGCCTGCATCGAACGGGTGACCGTGTCGGCGTACAGGATCGCCCTGCCGCGCACGTTGCGGGCCGCGCGCCCAATGGTCTGGATCAGCGAGCCGGTCGAACGCAGGAAGCCTTCCTTGTCGGCATCGAGGATTGCCACCAGCGACACTTCGGGCATGTCCAAACCTTCGCGCAACAGGTTGATGCCGACCAGCACATCGAACTCGCCCAGACGCAGGTCGCGGATGATCTCGCTGCGCTCCACCGTCTCGATATCCGAGTGCAGGTAACGCACCTTGACGTCGTGCTCGGCCAGGTATTCGGTGAGGTTTTCCGCCATGCGCTTGGTCAGCGTGGTGACCAACACCCGATCCCCGATCGCCACCTGCTTGTGGACTTCGCTGAGCAGATCGTCGACCTGGGTCCGCACTGGCCGCACCTCGACCTCCGGATCGACCAGGCCGGTGGGACGCACCACCAGCTCGACCACCGCATCGCCTGACTTTTTCAACTCGTAGTCACGCGGTGTCGCCGAGACGTAAATGGCGCGGGGCACGCGATCTTCCCATTCCTCGAATTTCAGTGGCCGGTTGTCCATCGCCGAGGGCATGCGGAAACCGAATTCGACCAGGGTCTCCTTGCGCGAGCGGTCACCCTTGTACATCGCCCCGAGCTGCGGCACGGTAACGTGCGATTCGTCGACCACCATCAACCCATCGGCCGGCAGGTAGTCGAACAGGGTCGGCGGCGGTTCGCCCGGCTGACGGCGGGTGAGATGGCGTGAGTAATTCTCGATGCCCTGGCAATAACCGACCTCGGTCATCATCTCGATGTCGAAGCGGGTACGCTGTTCCAGCCGCTGCGCCTCGACCAGCTTGTTGTCGCGATACAACACCTCGAGCCGCTCCTTCAGCTCGACCTTGATCGTCTCGATCGCGTTGAGCACGCTCTCGCGGGTGCTGGCGTAGTGGGTGCGCGGGTAGACGGTGTAGCGCTGCACCTTGCGGATCGTCTCGCCGGTAAGCGGATCGAACAGCGCCATCTTCTCCACTTCGCCGTCAAACAGCTCGATGCGCAATGCCTCCGTTTCCGATTCGGCCGGAAACACGTCGATCACCTCGCCGCGCACCCGGTAGGTACCGCGGCGCAATTCCATCTCGTTGCGGGTGTACTGCAGCTCGGTCAGCTGATGGATCAGTTTGCGCTGGTCGATCCGCTCGCCGGTGGCCAGGATCAGCCGCAGTGACAGGTAGTCCTCCGGATTGCCCAAGCCGTAGATCGCCGACACGGTGGCCACGATGATCGAATCGCGTCGCGACAGCAGCGCCTTGGTCGCGGACAGGCGCATCTGCTCGATGTGCTCGTTGATCGAGGAATCCTTCTCGATAAAGGTGTCCGACGCCACCACGTAGGCTTCCGGCTGATAGTAGTCGTAGTAGCTGACGAAGTATTCGACCGCATTGTGCGGAAAGAACTCCTTGAACTCCCCATACAGCTGCGCTGCCAGGGTCTTGTTCGGCGCCATCACGATGGTCGGACGCTGCACCCGCTCGATCACGTTGGCGATGGTATAGGTCTTGCCCGAGCCGGTAACGCCGAGCAGGGTCTGGGCGGCGAGGCCGGCCTCGAAACCCTCGGACAGCCGTTCGATCGCCAATGGCTGGTCGCCGGCAGGCTGATAAGGAGCGGCGAGTTGGAAGCGGTCAGTCATAAGCTACAGATGTGGGCGGTTTTCCTTATTTTAAATCAGGACTGCTGACAGCTTCCGTCAGCAGTCACCGACAGCCGGCACGTCGAAGGGCTGCTGCCTCGACCGGACCACCCTGCCTAGCATGGGTTTCCCGGAAACGCAGGAAGCGACGCCGTGAAATCGACCGGCAACCCCCACCAGGCCCAGGGCACCACCCTGATCGAGCAGATCATGGTGCTAACCATCATGGCGATACTGACCAGCATCGCCGTCCCGCCGCTGCATCGCCTGCTGTCCCGCGATCGCCTGCAGGTGGCCCAGACCGATTTCATGGCCGCACTGCAGAATGCCCGGGCGTCGGCGGCGACCAGCGGCATCCGCACCCTGCTCTGCCCCAGTCGCGACGGCGCCACCTGCAGTGACGAAGGGCGCTGGGACGGCGGCTGGCTCATGGGCGACGACGCCGACCGCGATAACCAGCCCGATGGCGGACCTTTATACGTCGGCAACGGTTACCACAACCGGGTAATCATCCGTAGCAGCAAAGGCCGGCACATCGTCCGCTTCAGGGCCGACGGCAGTGCC
>JALYXN010000582.1 GCA_030947085.1 Pseudomonadota bacterium
CGATCGGCAGGCTGCGCGCGTTGCCGTTGTAGCTGAAGCTGAGCTGCTCGACATTGCTGGCCGCATCCATGTCCGCGTTCAATGCCGGCTGGGGCACGCCGACCTTCACCTTCGGTCCCCAATACGCCGTGCTGGTGCCAGGCGCAGGACCGGGATCGAGATAGAAGACGTAGCCGACCCGTTCGGCCAGCGTGCGGATGTATTCTAGATCACTGCCCTGCTGGCTCGGAATGCGGTTGGTCGGAATCGGCACGTCGATGGCGATGCTGGGAATCACCAGCGGCACGATGCCAAGGAACGCGTACTTGGCCAGCAGCAGGGCCACGATCGCCTCGGCCGGCATCGCCGGAAATGGCAGCCCCGGCAGCCCGGAGAACTCCAGCTTGGTCATCACCGCGGTGAGGTCGTCGCCGGCCACCTGCAAGGTGGTGTGGCGCTGGTCTGCACCTGGCAGCACTTCGGTGCGGGTCACCACGCCGTCGATCAGTACCTGCGGCATGCCGTTGAAGGTGACCACCACGATCACCCGCAGCAGCGGCACCACCCCGCCACCGCTGAGCAGAAACAGCGTGTGCAGCGGCGATTGCACGCTCAGCGTGAACTGCAAGGTAAACGCGCCAGCCGCCTCGTCCGGCGCACTGACCTCGATCTGGGTCAGCGCATCCAGCACGATCTGCGGCACCGGCACCGGCACCACCGGCCCGACCAGCAGGGTTACGTGCACGCCCTCAAGCATGCGGCACCCCCGGGATGCCTTCGGGCAAGGTGATGCGCAACTGCCTTCCGATCGTGTCGGTCAGCTCCTCCGGACGCAGCGCCCGATTCGCATCGCACAGCCGCCAGAACTGTTCGGGATCACCCAGGTAACGCGCCGTGATGTTGTCCAGCCGCTCGTGCTGCAGCACCAGGTGCCACTGCAGCAGGGCGAAGTTCTCCGGCGCTGGCACGAAGCGGCGCTTGAGATACGCCACCGGGGTGTCATCGGCGCGCTCGAAGGTCCCGGTCGGTGTCAACGCGTAGCGGCTGGTCGGCGGAAAGATCGGGTTCATGAGAGCAGGCTCATCAGGGCACTCCGGTGATGCCGAACGCGGACAGCGGCTGACCGGCACTGGTGCTGGCGAGCCGCTCCTTCTGCTGCAGGTAGTTCATAAACAGGCTGGCCGCCTTGTGCCCCGAAGGCACGTCGTTCACCGACAGCACGCGCAGCCCCAAGCTGACCTTGGCGCGAATCGGATTCAGCGCGGTGTCGAACGCTTCTTCGGTGATGCTGAATTCGGTGACACGCACCGGCACGATGCGTGATTTGCTCCACACGAACAACGCAAGCGGCGTCTCCATCGGCACGATTTCCAACGTGCCGATCTGCGCCAGGACATCGTTGGCGCGCAGTTGCCCGCTGGTCGGGTAGATCATGGTCTCCAGCGCCGCCAACTGCGCGAAGATGCCGAACTGTGTAGTGGCGCTGTTCTGTTCCGGAAACTCCAGTTGGTCGGTGGCGTCGATCTCCGCCTCCAGCTTCAGCGTCTCCACCGGCGGTCCTTTCAGGCGCAACACCTCGGACCGATCGCCACCATCCGCACTGACCGCCTGCACCTGCAGCGACCGGGTCAGCGAATCGGGGTTGTACTGCAACGCGATCACCCGCAGCACCGCCGAGGTGTTGGCATCGATCAGCACGATGCCGCCCTTGAGTATTCGCGGTGAGCCGGGGAAGGCGCTCATGGCACATGTCTGGAGCCGAGCGGCTTGTCCAGCCGGCTCAGCAAATTGGAGAACCCCTGCACGCGCGGACTGCGGTTGCGCTTGATCGCGCAAAGCATGCCGTCGTTCGCCCACGGCGAGGCCGTAGCCGCCATGACGTCGCGCTTGTCGGTCGGTCGGACAACCATTTGACGTACCTCTGCCATTAGGGAGTCGGCCCTTGAGTCGTGGGTGGGTTCGGGTTGGGCTTCTGCGGGATCTCGAGATCAAGATGGAAATGCAGGATCAGCGGCGCCGGGCCATGCCAGTTGATGCTGGTGGCACTACTGCCACCCATGAATTCAACATTGCGCGTGCCAGTTGTGGCGTTGACTTCTTCCGCCACACGGAAATCGTTGTAGAGCACCCGCCAGCGCGCACCCATCGCCTTGGCCGTGGCATCGATCTGCAGCAGGAAGTCGACCGCAGCGCTGTGCTGCCAGAATCCACGCTGATCCAGCGGCGTCGAAAGCGTCAGGTCCGCCGAAAAGCCTTTGCCGGCCCAGCTGCCGCCCCCATGCCCGCGGTAATTGCCGGCCTTGAACGCGGCGGTCTTCTGATCCTTCTTCAGAGCGGCGAGGAAGTCTCCCATCTCCGGTGCGACGCCAGGCATGCCGTTGTCGGACTGGATGTCCGCGGGAATATCGACCGTGGAAGGCGGCGTATACGTCGGACCGAATTTGCTCAGGTACGAGGCCGTTTGTTTGATCGTTTGAAAGTCGACTTCCTCGCGCCGACCCACGGCCCAAGCATGCGCGACATCCTCGATCTGCTGCCGCGCCCATTGATTCTGGTCACAGCGCACGTCGACCATTGCGGCTTCGATCTCGCTGGCGACAACCTCAGCCGATTTGGCCGGTGGAGTCTCACCCTTGCCGAGCTTCGGCTTTGCGTTCTTCTCGTTCGTGATTCGTTTGCGCATTGCATCGAGACGCTGCTGCATCGTGTTCAGCCATCCGCCGCCGTAGCGCGCCAACGCGCCCTTGATGGTGTTGTCGTAGTCGGTAGCGAGCGCATCCTCGAACTTTTGTGCAAGCTCAGTGGTGACGCTGGCCACGTCCTGCTTTCTTACCGCAGCCTCGGCATCGGCGACCTTCTTCGCCGCTGACTTGCGGGCGTCAATCTTTGACCTCGCGGTAGCTTTTGCAATCTCCTGCTTGCCGGTGAGGCCTTCGACGGCATGCTTTACCGCTTCTTCGGAATCGGTCTTGGCCTCTGTTGTGGCCTGCTTCCTGGCTTGCTCGACGTCGGTGCGATAGCGCTTGGCGATTTCGTCGTCGACGACGCGCTCGGCGTGACACTGGGCAAGCTCTTTCGCAAATTTCGCGCGGTCCGCATCCCCGCCAAAGCGCATCGTACTTGGCGTCGGTAGCTCGGCCTTTTCCTTGGCCGGCAACGCAGTTGAAGGCGCCGTGGTACAGGCAAGCACGATGATGTTCTTTTGTGGGGCATCGGGGCAGGCCGCGACACCAGCGGTCGCGGCACGGTGACCGCCCGGCGTTACCGTGCCAGCTGGCGTTTTATTGGCCTGGACCTGGCTCACTTCAGTGGGTCTAGCCTGCGTATCGTCAGGAGTGGGCCCGGACCGCGCTCGTTCGGCCCGGTCGTCCTCGACCCGCTCGCTCTCGGG
>JALYXN010000624.1 GCA_030947085.1 Pseudomonadota bacterium
CAGCAGCCGCTGATCGCCAGCATCGTGGCCGACTTGCGTGGCGAAGCGGGTGCGTGCCCGTCGACGGTCGAGAGCGCCAACCGCACCGGGTGGGTCATCGATCAGGTACTGCAGGATTATCGGGCAGGCAGCGTTGGTGGGCGTTCATGACGGACTGAATGACTGTCATGGATCGTGCGTAATGTGCTGCGCGTAGTCACCGTAGCGTCCACCCCATGCCCATGAAGCCATTTGCCAAACTCGCTGGCGTGACCGACGCGCTCGACCGCCGCTTCAGCCCATGGCGGCGTGCCGACCTGGCGTGGATGCTGGGGATCGTGGTGACGGCACTGGCTGTGCGCCTGCTGCATATCGCGCGACAGCCGTTGTGGCTGGACGAGGTATTCACCTACCAGCGGGTGCACATGGATGTGCCCTCGCTGGTGGTCGACAGTCTCGCCAACCGGCACGTGCCCGGTTATTTCCTGCTGCTGCGCTGGCTGGTGCCGACCGGTGCAGCCGATGCGGCACTGCGGCTTCCGTCCGCCCTGTTCGGCGCCATGGCGGCCGGCGCGGTATTTGTGGTGGCGTGGCGGGTCTGCGGTCGTCGCGCGGCATGCTTTGCCGGATGGCTGATGGTATTGGCGCCGCTGCAGGTTCAGTACGGGCAGGAGGCGCGTTCTTATACTTTGATGGTGTTGTTGATCTCGATCGCACTCGGCGGACTGGTGCAGCTGGCCCAGCAGATCGATCGACCGACAGCACCGCAAACCGCGCAACCAGGCTGGGCTGCGTACGTGCTGGGCACACTCGGTGCGATGCTGGTGCTTGGCGACGCCGCGCCGTGGTGGTTCGCTTCCAATGTCGGCCTGTTTGTGCTCTGGCGTCGGTTGCGGCAGAACGGAGCGAAGCAGGCCCAGACGACATTCGCGCTGCACTGGCTGCTGGGGCAAACGTTCATCCTCGCCTGCTGCATGCCGTTCTATATCGCCATGGCGGCCGCCAACACCGGCAAGGTACTGACCCACTTCCAGTGGGTGCCCGCAGTGAGCTGGCACCAGCTGTGGGTGGTGAGCGCAAGTGGCTACCTCATGCGCGCCGCGACCGTGGTCGGGCCCGGATTGTTGCCGACTGCATTCGGGTTGCTGGGCCTGCTGGTGTTGCTGCTGTCGGGTGCTGGCGCCTGGCGATTGCGTGGCCGGCTGGCGGGCCAGATGCTGCTGTTGAGCTTTGCCCTGCTGCCGCTGCTGCTGTTGCTGATCTCGCCGATCCAGTCACTGCTGGTGCCGCGCTACATCCTGTGGAGCGCGGCACCGTTTTTCGTGCTGGCGGGGATCGGCGCTGCGTTGCTGCCGCGATGGCCTTATCGATTGGCGATCACGGCCTTGCTGGTGCTGGGTTCGTTCAACCTGCTGCCGGTGTATCGAAAGGAGGTCAAGCCGCGATGGGATCTGGCCGCCGCTACGTTGTCTGCCCATACCGAAGTCGGCGATACGGTTTACACACTTGACCCGAATGCGCCGTTGATGATCCGCAAGCTGCAGCCCAAGGGCCAGTCGCTGGACCAGCGAGTGCTGATCACTAACGACCTTGCCGTCGCCGCCGCCCGCTGGAAGCAGGGTAGTCGCGTGTGGGCAATTACCGGCCGTGTCGGTCTGGGCATCAAGGTGCCCGTGGCCGATTTCGAGGCATACCTGTCCGCGCTGGGACAGCCGTCGCGGACCATCGAGGAGGGCAACGAGATCACGATCCTGATGTTTCCTGCGCCATCGCAGGACGAGCCCGCCCTGGCGCCATGACAAGTTATCGGTAGACATTCGCCCGAGTGGCGCGCCATCGTGCAGTGGACGAAACGGTGCTTCCCCGTGCGGAGACCGGGCCGCCGCACTTCAGGTGCTAGAATTCGCCTGCTAGCTTCGTGCCGGCACCAAAACACAACGTCTTCAGGGCGGGGCGAAATTCCCCACCGGCGGTAGGTTCTTCGGAACGAGCCCGCGAGCGCCTCCGGTCCATCGGAGGGTCAGCAGATCCGGTCAGATGCCGGAGCCGACGGTTGGAAATCGCCCAGCGGTTTCCTCACAGTCCGGATAAGAGAAGACGGTTTGGCGAACGGTTTGCAGCCGTGCGCCAGCCTGATGCCTTGGGGCGTTTTTCGCTTGCTTGCTTTCGCGGAGAACGTTTCATGATTTTATTCCCGATCCAGTGCGCGCGCCTCTCCTCGGAGGTGCGCTGATGTTCACCGGCATCATCCAGACGGTGGGCCGCGTTGTGCGGCTTGAACCGCGTGGCGGCGATGTGCGGCTGCATGTCGACACCGCCGACCTCGATCTCGGCGATACCCAGCTTGGCGACTCGATCGCCGTTTCCGGTGTTTGCCTCACGGCGGTGACACTGGAGCCGCGCGGCTTCAGCGCGGACGTCTCCAACGAAACCCTGTCGCTGACCTCGCTGGGCCAGTTGAAAGCCGGCGACGCGGTGAACCTGGAAAAGGCATTGCGACTGGCGGACCGCCTCGGTGGGCACCTGGTCTCCGGTCATGTCGATGGCCTGGGCAAGGTGGTGTCGATCACCCCCGACGGTCGCTCGCAGCGCTGGTCGTTCGAGGTGCCCGCTTCGCTGTCACGCTACATCGCGGCGAAAGGCTCGGTCTGCATCGACGGCACCAGCCTCACCGTCAACGAAGTCAGCGGCCACCGCTTCGGCGTCAACCTGATCCCCCACACCGTCAAGCACACCGCCTTCCACGCCCGCCGCGTCGGCGATGCCGTGAACATCGAGGTCGACGTGATCGCCCGCTACGTCGAACGGCTGCTTTCCAGCGGTGAAGCGCCTCGGCTTGACGAAGATTTCCTCAAGCAACACGGCTTTGCCTGAGAGCGAGGAGTGAGTTGAGAGGAGTGAGAAGTGAGTAAAGGCTTGGTCGAAGTATTGCTGTAGCTCTCTCTCACTTCTCACTCCTCTCCACTCACTACCGCCACTCACTTCTACTTCCGCCGTCCATCAAGAGCTCGACGTATGTCTTTCTACGCCATTCCCGACATCCAGGACGACAGACAACACCGCGTCGCCTGATCTTTTGCCCCTCCCCCTGCGAAGTAGGGGGAGGTTGGGAGGGAGTAAAGCTTTTGACCTTGAGATCAAGAGCGACCCCACCCCAGCCCTCCCCTGCTTTGTAGGGGAGGGAGAACATCTTTCTAGGAATTTTCATGTCTTTCAACACCATTCCCGATATTCTCGACGACATCCGCGCTGGCCGTATGGTCGTGATCCTGGACGATGAGGATCGCGAGAACGAGGGCGATCTGATCATGGCGTCGCAGATGGTGCGGCCGGAGGACATCAACTTCATGGTGCGCG
>JALYXN010000625.1 GCA_030947085.1 Pseudomonadota bacterium
CTGACCCTGCAGGATTTCGACTTCTACGAGATCCACGAAGCCTTCGCCGCCCAGGTGCTGTGCACCTTGCGCGCGTGGGAATCGGCCGAGTATTGCAAGCACCGGCTGGGGCTCGACGCGCCGCTGGGCAGCATCGACCCGGCCCGACTCAACGTGCACGGTTCCAGCCTCGCCACCGGTCATCCGTTTGCTGCCACCGGCGCGCGCATCCTTGCTACGGTGGCGAAGATGCTTGAACAAAAAGGCTCCGGGCGCGGCCTCATCTCGATCTGTACCGCCGGCGGCATGGGCGTCACCGCCATCCTCGAACGGCCATGATTACCCGCAGGGCATACCCATGCTGCGTCTTCGCACCAGTACCGGCCTGAGCCTGCTGGCGCTGGCGATCGGCATCGCTGGCACCGGCTGGCTCAGCACGCTGACCAGTCGTTGGTCCGCACTACCGCAAACGGCAAGCGCCGCTTCGACGGAACACCGCGTGCCGGTTCGCGTCCGACCACGCAGGCCAAACCAGCAACATGGCTCAGTCAGCGTAGTGATGCCATCTCGCCAAGCAGCGGTGTCGTCGCCGATCAGTGACCTGTTCGGGGGCGCCAGCGCGAAGTCGGCGCCTGAACTGATTCCGCTGATGACTCCCAGTGACCACTCCCAGCCCTGGTACAAACTGCAAGGGCACCTGGACGGTCGGGTGGTGCTGCACCTCACCATCGACGGCACTGGCCGGGTAATCACGGCAGAGATGCGCGAATCCAGTGGCGATCCCATCCTGGACAGCCACGCTTTGCGCAGCGTGCGCCTATGGCGCTTCGCCGTTCCTCCCGATCGCCCCGACGGCCTCAGCGGTGATCTGCCCATGCGCTTTGCATCCCGCCGCCACGAGGTCGCCAGCGCGGTGTAGGTTGCTGGAAAGGTGGGCAGTCGCCGCTTCTCGGGCCGCCCCGGTGCTTTCTTTCTTAACAGGCTGACCACTCACCTCGACCCGAGCGGTTATCGGGCTTCTCTCAGCCCGGGAAGTCGCGCAAAGAGACACGGCCCTTCAGTCTTGGGCCCAAGCGGACCGCGGCAGAGCGAAACTCAGAGAATGCCTTTGGCACCGATGCCGAAGGCGGTAAACAGGCGGGTGATGATCAGCTTCGGCGACAGTGCCACGTCGGGAAAGTCACCCACCGGATCGTAGCAGGCGTAAAAGTCCGGGTTGGTGGCGCGTAGCGGCTGGCAGCCGGGCTTGGGTTTGAGATCGAAACTGGTGGCGTAGCGGAAGGGCCACAGGTCGAACAGCGGCAGGCTTTCGGAAATCGTGCCGATGGCATCGTTGATATCGGTGATGACCGGCACGCCCGGTTTGCGCGCGGCGATGACCCACGCGTTTTCAGGCTGCGTGTCGCGCACGATGTTGCGGCGGAGCTGATCGGCGAAGCGCGAGTCATAGACGATGACGCCCGCTTCGGTGTTGTAGTGGTCGGAACGCGGATCGAAGTTGTGCGAGCCGACCATGGCGAAATGGTCGTCGATCACGATGGACTTGGCATGCAGGCCGAAGCGCCGACCTTCGCTGAGCAAAGGCGCGGGACGATTGTTGCTGCCGTGGCTGCCAAGCAGCTGGTTACGGGTATCGGGCGAGGTGATCGGGCGGGCGGTCTGCGCTGGCAGATCGCTGCGGTCGACGTCGAGATTGGCCAGTTCGTTGTCGACTGCCGGCCCGGGCGCATGCGGCTTCATCTCATGGATTTCAAAGCCGAACCGGGTCAGATAGCGCTTGCGATGTTTGTAGGAAATGGCATACACCGCGAACGCGTCGGTGGACGCCAGCGAATTGGTCGACACGATGATGCGCGGCGGGTCGGCGCCGTCGTGCAGTCGCTGGAAGATCGTTCGGGCGCGCTTGCTCATTACCAGATACGGCGTTTGCAGCACGACTTCGTGCTTGGCGCTGCTGACCATGCGCATGATGTGACGGGTGAAATCCAGAGCGCGCCGTTTGTCGGGCTTTTCGGTCTTCGCCGGCAGGTCGCTGAAGAACTCCACCTTGGACACCTTGAGCGAGGGCTCGACCAGCCAGGCATTCAGCCACGAAGGGTCTTCAGCCGCCCGCTGCAGCTGTGCCACCCGCTGTGGCACGCGATAGTGCGGTGTCGGCCAGCGTGGTACATCGCGATCGGACACGATTTGCTGGTTGACGTCGCGCAGATGGGTCAGTGGCACGGCACGTTTGTGGTGCCAGAACAGTTCGAAGCTAGCGGCCATCTTTTTGGCGGCGGGGCCGCCGACCATCACGTCGCGGTCGACATAGTCGAAGCCGTCATCCCAATTAAAGTAGCGATCTTCGTAATTGCGCCCGCCGGTGATACCGATGCTGTCGTCCACCAGCAGGATTTTGTTGTGCATGCGCTGATTGAACCGGGCGAAGCAGCAGATAACGCCGGCGATGAAGTCCACCGGCCGCGTGTGCGCCTTGTGGAAGGTCGGGTTGTACAGGCGCACCTGCAGGTTGGGACTGACCCGCGCCAGCTCATCGAGCAAATCAAGGCTGTCGAGCGAAAACAGCTGGTCGGCCAGAATGCGGACCTTTACGCCACGTCTGGCCGCTGTCACCAGCTCATTCAGCATCAGGTCGCCCACATCGTCCTGACTCCAGATGTAGGTCTGCACATCGATCGAGCGTTTCGCGGCACGAATCAGGTTGACTCGTGCCGCCAGCGCCGGTTCGCTCTCGTTGAGCAGGGTGACCATGTGCACCGGATGCTCGGCGGTGGATCGGGCCAGCGCCTGCGTAGCCGCATCGAGCAATGGCGAAGGTACGGCGCAATGATCGGCTCGATCACAGGTAAGGGTGCGGTCGATGGTGCGGGCAACGATGGTGTCGGCACGACGAATCTGCGCACGCGAAAGCGTGCAGCCTTGCAGCAGCAGCGTGGCGAACAGGAGCGGGAAAAAAAGCTGGCGCGTGAATCGCATGCGCCCATGATAGAGGAGGACGTAGCGTCGCCGTCGTCACACTCGGGCGCTGACGACCATCCATCACGCCGGACCGCCGACGCGACGGGTTGATTCAGCGCAGAGAAAGTCCGATCAAGGCGACCAGAATGCGTCGAGTCGCGCGTTGCCGGGCTCGAGTGTGCCATTGAGGTGCACCACCGCCAGTGCGCCGGGCGGCATGCCGCGGAAATCATCGGAGCGGCCATCGACCAGCAGGGCCACCAGCCGCTCAATTCCCGGGTTATGACCGACCAGCATCACGGTGCCAGCATCGCCATGCTGGTCGAGCAATGCCAGCAGCTCCCCAGGCGAGGCATCGTAGATCTCGTCGGCCATTTGCGGAACCGGTGCGCCGTCG
>JALYXN010000086.1 GCA_030947085.1 Pseudomonadota bacterium
ATCGAGCTGCCGGACCTGCGCTCGCGGCTTGGCGCCTGTACCCAGTTCGCGCTCAAGCCGCTTGATGACGAAGAACGCCGCGCGGTGCTGAAAGAACAGGCGGCCGCACGCGGCATCGACCTGGACGACAGCGTGCTGGACTGGTTGTTCGCCCGCTATGCGCGTGACCTGGGTGCCTTGCTGAACCTGCTGGATCGGCTGGATGAGGCATCACTTGCCGCACAGCGAAGGATCACCATTCCCTTTCTGCGCAATGTCCTGCGCAACGCCGAAGAAGAGTCCTGAACGAAAGCGGGCGCCCTATATCGTTTCGGCGGTGCAACCGTTCAGGCCTTTAGCAATTCCGGCGTCGCCTGCTGACCGATGGCATCGAGCATGCCCTTGGCCACGTTGAGGTTGCCGGCGACGATGTTGCCGCTTTCGGGAATGCCGTCGCGGCCGGCGAAGTCGCAGTAGCGGCCGCCGGCTTCGTGCACCAGCAGCACGCCGGCGGCCATGTCCCAGGGCTTGAGGCCGATCTCGAAGTAACCGTCATAGCGGCCGGCAGCGACGTAGGCCAGATCCAGTGCAGCGGAGCCGGAGCGACGAATGTCCTCGGCCTGGCCGAGGATGGCGCGGGTCATGTCGAGCTGCGGCGTCAGATGCTCACGCTGGCGGTACGGGAAACCGGTGGCGATCATCGCGCCGCCGAGGTTCTCGCGCTTGCCGACGCGCATGCGGCGATCGTTGATGTAGGCGCCATCGCCCTTGCTGGCGGTGTACAGCTCGTCGCGCAGCGGATCGAACACCACGGCGTGGATCGGCACGCCTTTGTCCAGCAGCGCGATCGATACGCTGAAGTGCGGGATGCCGCGCAGATAGTTGTGGGTGCCGTCCAGCGGGTCGATCACCCAGGTTAGCGGGCCCTTGCCGGTGGCACCGCTCTCCTCGGCCAGGATCGCGTGATCAGGGTAAGCGCGACGCAATTCCTTGATGATTTCCGCCTCGGCCAGCTTGTCGACCTCGGAGACGAAGTCCCAGCGCTGCTTTTCGACGATATTGAGTCCGTCGATACGGTTCATGTATCGCAGGATGATATTTCCTGCTGAACGCGCGGCGCGCGCCGCGATCGTGACGTGTGGTCTGGCCATGGGTTTCGACTTTGGGAGAGAGCGGGGTTGCGGCCGGCGATTCTAGCAGAGGCGCGGCTCCGAGGCCCGCTCGAGCGGTGCGATGCGCTCGGACGGCGACCGGGCTTCCGTTATCCTTGCAGGCTTTCAACGCTATCTGGCCGTGTCATGTCCAACCTCGACGACCTTGCTGCCCACATCCGCTACGTGCTGGTGCGAACCTCGCATCCGGGCAATATCGGCAGCGCGGCGCGGGCCATCCGCACCATGGGCTTCCAGCGACTGGAACTGGTGACGCCGGCGCAGTTTCCCGATCGGGAGGCCAATGCGCTGGCGGCGGGCGCCGATGATGTGCTGGAAAACGCGGGCGTGCACGGGGCGCTGATCGATGGCCTTGCCGGCTGCCAGCTGGCGCTGGGGCTGTCCGCGCGACGACGTGGCGTGAACCTGCCGGAAATTTCGCCTCGCGAAGCGGCGCAGCGGGTACTGGCGGCAGCGGCCAAAGGAGCGCACGTGGCGCTGGTGTTCGGCAACGAGCGCAGCGGATTGGCAAACGAAGAGCTGGCGCACTGCCACGCCATGGTGCGTATCCCCAGCGTGGACGATTTCAGCTCGCTCAACCTGTCGCAGGCAGTGCAGGTGATGGCCTACGAACTGCGCGTGGCGATGCTGCAAGAGCATCCGGAACCACTCCCGGTTGTGCACCACGACGAAGTGCCGGCCGAAGCGGTGCAGATGGAACAGTTCTACGTTCACCTGGGCCAGATGCTGGAGGACATCGAATTTCACAAGGGCCGCGAGCCGACCACCATCATGCTGCGCCTGCGCAAGCTGTTTCAGCGCGCGCAACCGGATGAGCGCGAGCTGCGCGTGCTGCACGGCATTCTGGCGGATGCGCAGCGGATGGCCGCGCTGGCCCGCAAAAAGGACGAATAGAACCCGATTGCCGACCTGTGGGAGCGGCTTCAGCCGCGATGCTCTTCGT
>JALYXN010000099.1 GCA_030947085.1 Pseudomonadota bacterium
GCGTCGTAGACCTTGGCCAGGTGCTGGAAATCCAGGTGGGTGTAGATCTGGGTGGTGGCGATATCGGCGTGGCCGAGCAGTTCCTGCACGGCGCGCAGGTCGCCGGAGGACTCCAGCATGTGGCTGGCGAACGTGTGGCGCAGCAGGTGCGGATGGATGTGCTTGGGAATGCCTTGCTGCAGGGCCAGGGTTTTCATGCGCAGCTGGATGGTGCGCGGGTTGATTGTGGCGCCGCCGCGGCCCCGGAAAATCGGGCTTTCCGGCTGCATGCCTTCCTCCATGCCCAGCGCGCGCAGGGCGGTGACGGCATGCCGGCCCACCGGCACGATGCGAGTCTTGCTGCCTTTGCCCAGGACACGGACTTCGCCGTCGTCCAGGCTCAGGTCGAGCCAATGCAGGCCGACCAGTTCGGACAAGCGCAGGCCGCTAGAATAAAACAGTTCCAGCATGGCGCGGGCGCGCACGGCCAGTTTGCCGCCGCTGTCGGTCTCCACCAGCGCACTGGCCTCGTCCACGTCCAGCACCTGCGGCAGCTTGCGTCGCACCTTGGGCCCGCGCACACCGAGCAACGGATCGCCGTCCAGCAGCGCTTCGCGATTGAGCTGGCGAAACAGGCTGCGGCAAGAGGACAACAGCCGTTGCAGGCTCTTGGGGGCCAGGCCGCCGCGATGTTCGCCCGCCACGAAGCTGCGCATCAGGTTCGGGCTCAGGGCATCAAACGATGTGAGTGGTTGCAGCTGCATGAAACGCAGCAGCTTGGCCAGATCGCGACGGTAGCCGGCGACGGTGTGGGGCGAGGCATGGCGTTCGTCGGCCAGTCGCCCGAGCCAGCGCTCGACCTGCTGTTCGGGGCTCATGGTCGGCTCAGGAGACGTCCCGCGCACGTGCCAGGGCGGCGGTGATGGTTGCCGCGATCATCTTCAGGAACAGCGTGCCCATGCCGGGATGAAACCGATCCGCGTCCGCGCTGCCGATCGCCAGGATGCCGGCATCGCCAAGGCCCATCATCGCCACCGAGCGAATCTCGGTGGCCTTGGCGCCGAACAGGCGCTTCAGCTTTTCGGCGCCCAGACGACCGGACACGGGTTCACCTTTTTGCAGGAACTCGGCGAACTCCGGCAGCGCGGCGGCGCCTTCGGCAATCTGCTGCAACCACTCGGCGCGCGGCAGCCGCGGTTCATCGCCGAACAGCAGCAGGCGGACCTCCTCGGTATGAAACTCGGCGCTCAGCTTGGCCACCACCGTGCGCGCGGTGACTTCGACCGTGTTGGCCCGCAACAGGGCGACGGTGAGTGCGTGCACGCGTTCCATCAGTTGCTCGTTATGGGCCGCGATGTCGATCAATTCGGCCAGCCGGCGCTCCAGCTCGGCATTCTTGTCGCGCAGGCTTTGCAGTTGGTAGACCGCCAGCGACGACACGGCGCCCTCCTTGCGCGGCATGGTCAGCTTGGCGGCCAGATCCGGGTAGTCGCTGAGAAACTCCGGGTGGCGCTTCAGATAGGCGGCGACCACGCGGGCCTGGGTGACATCATCGAGCAGGGTTGCGGTCATGCGGAGCTGTCCTTAAACCGTTGCGGGGCGCGCGCAAAAAGCACGTCGCTACGCGGGAGTGTGCGATGGACGCGGATGTGCTTCAACTACTGTCTCGGTCGCCAGCGGTCGGCACGGTCCATTCGCCCTCGAACACAAAGGCTGTCGGGCCGGTCATCCACATCGCTTCGCCGGGGCCTGGCCAGTCGATCCGCAAGGTGCCTCCCGGAAGCTCGACCTGCACCTGATCATCGACCTCGCCGCGCTGATGCAGCACCGCCACCGCCGCGCAGGCACCGGTGCCGCAGGCCAGCGTCCAGCCCGCACCGCGTTCGTGCACGCGCAGGCGCAGATGATGTCGATCGAGCTTTTGCACGAAGCCCACGTTGGCGTGTTCGGGAAAGCTCACGTGGGTCGTCAACAGCGGACCCAGCGGTTCCAGTGCGGGGTCTGCCAGGTCAGCCACGACCAGCACGGCATGCGGATTGCCCATCGACACGGTGCCCAGGGACAGGATGTCATCGCCGACGGTGACGTCGTAGCTGTTCGCCCGGCTGGGTGCGTCGAAAGGGATGCGTGCCGGCTCGAAGATCGGCTCACCCATGTCGACGGTGACTTCATCGCTGGCGAGCAGGCGAACCGTCACCGGCCCGGACGGGCTTAGGATGCGCACGCTTTCCCCGATGCTCAGCGCACCGGCGCGATGCAGCCACGCCGCCACGCAGCGCACGCCGTTGCCGCATTGTCCCGATAGCGAACCGTCCGCGTTCCAGATCCCGTAGTAGAACGCGCACGACGCATCGCGTGGCGGTTCCACGCTCAGCAGCTGGTCAAAGCCAACACCGGTGCGGCGGTCACCCAGGGCGCGAATCTGGGCCGAGTCCAGCGAAAACGCCTGTTCGCGACAGTCCAGCACGACAAAGTCGTTGCCGAGTCCGTGCATCTTCGAAAAGCGCAACGGCATGGCTTCAGGGCCGCATCGTGCCAGGCATCTCGCTGCTGGCAGCTGGCGCGGGCGCTGATAGCGGTGCCGGCGCCAGCTGCACTGGCGTCGAGCCCGCCGGCGTCGGCCGGGCAGGCGGATAAACCAGCGGGCCCTTGTTGCCGCAGCCGGCAAGCGTGGCGACAACGAGACAGAGCGGCAGCAGCAAGAGAGATCGGCGCATGATCGAATTTCCTGGTTCGTGCTCGCAGTATAACGAGGCGCGGCGCACCCACCGCGGCCCGTTATGATGCGAACCGGGGATGGCCTGCCACGCAACGAGGAACCTGCTGATGGAATGGAGTGCGCTGCTGCGGATGCCGATGACCGTGCTGCTGGTGCTGGCGGCGGTGTGTCTGCTGATCACTCTCGTGCAGATGGTGAAACTGCGCGGCCACCTGCATCAGCGCCGTCGGCTGGCGGCCACGTGGCGCGGCCTGTGGTGCCTGATCTTCCTGGCGCTGACCTTGCTGCTGGCCGGGACCGGCTATGCGTTGCGCGGTTACCGCCTGCTCAGCGAGGAAGCACCGGTGGTCGATATCGACGCGCATATCCTTTCGCCGCAACGCTGGGCGCTGACGTTGACGTGGCCGGACGGTCGCACCCGTCAGGTGCAATTGGCCGGCGACGACTGGCGGGTCGAAGCGGTGGTGCTGAAATGGAAGTTGCCCGCGCTGCTGGCGGGCGTGCCGCCGCTGTACCGGCTCGATCGCCTGTCCGGTCGCTACGACGACGCGGCGCAGGAAGTCGAGGCCCCCCGCACGGTGATCAGCTTCGGCGAAGCCGGCCCATTCGATCTGTTGACGCTGCGCAAGCAGTATCCGCAATGGCTGCCGGAAGTGGATACGGTTTACGGCAGCGGCGCGTTCCTCCCGCTCGTCGATGACGGCCACTACAGCGTCAGCTTGATGCGCACCGGCGCGCTGGTCGCGCGACCGGACGAGGCGACGGAGCGCCGGATCGCACAACCGTTCGGCGCTTGACCGTGGTCGTTTGCCCTGCCTGTGCCACGGGTTGATGGTATTTAAGGCGCGTCGCGCCGCTGCAGGAACCTGCGGCGCGCGTTTATGCATCGACTTAACCTGCTGACGCGCACGCTGGGCGTTCCATCCTCCGATGGAACGGTCGTTCGACGCTGGATTTTTCCGGTCAAGGATCACCGGACTGCCGGCGGAAAATCCCCGTCTGGAGACAATCGTCCTCATGGCAACACCAAGCTCGGATGCCCTGGTCTTTTTTGGCGCCACTGGCGACCTGGCCTACAAGAAAATATTTCCTGCACTGCAGGCGATGATTTCGCGTGACGATTTCGATCTGCCGATCATCGGCGTGGCCC
>JALYXN010000100.1 GCA_030947085.1 Pseudomonadota bacterium
CAGGTCTTGCGCCAGTGCGCGATACGCCTCGGTAATGGCGTCGTAGACGCCCTGGTCGTAACCGACCAGATCCATCTTGTTGACCGCCAGCACCACGTGCTTGATACCGAGTAGTCCGCAGATATAGGTATGTCGCCGTGTCTGCGGCAGGATGCCCTTGCGTGCGTCGATCAGCACCACGGCCACTTCGGCGTTGGAGGCGCCGGTCGCCATGTTGCGGGTGTACTGCTCGTGTCCCGGGCAGTCCGCCACGATGAAACTGCGCCGCGGGGTCTGGAAGTAGCGATACGCCACATCGATCGTGATGCCCTGCTCCCGCTCCGCATCCAGGCCATCGGTCAGCAGGGCGAAATCGAGCATGCCCTCGTCCGCGTCCTTGTGCTGTCGGCGACTTTCGCGAGCCAACGCCGCCAATTGGTCATCCGCCAACATGCCTGCGTCGTACAGCAACCGCCCCAGCAGTGTGCTCTTGCCGTCATCCACGCTGCCGCAGGTGATGAAGCGCAACAATCCCTTGCTGGCCGCTGCGATATCAGTTTCGGTTCGCGCGCCCATCAGAAGTAACCCTCCTGCTTCTTGCGTTCCATCGATGCGGTAGGGTCCTGATCGATCACTCGCCCCTGCCGCTCGGAACTGCGCGAGCTGGCCATCTCCTCGATGACTTTTTCCAGCGTGTCCGCCGCCGACTCCACCGCGCCAGTCAATGGATAACAGCCCAGGGTACGAAAGCGCACTTCACGCATTTCCACCTTTTCGCCATCGCGCAGCGTGAAGCGATTGTCATCCACCATGATCAACGCGCCGTCGCGCTCGACCACCGGGCGCGGCTTGGCAAAATACAGTGGCACCACCGGAATGTTCTCGCGCTGGATGTACAGCCACACATCCATCTCGGTCCAGTTGGACATCGGGAAGACCCGCACGCTTTCGCCCTTGCGGATATACGTGTTGTAGGTATGCCACAGCTCGGGGCGCTGACTCTTCGGATCCCAGCGATGCTGGGCATTGCGGAACGAGAAGATGCGTTCTTTGGCGCGTGACTTCTCTTCGTCGCGGCGCGCACCCCCGATCGCCGCATCGAAGCCGTGCTGGTCCAGTGCCTGCTTCAGGCCTGTCGTCTTCATCACATCGGTATGCACGGTGGCACCGTGTGTCAACGGCGAAATGCCCTGCCGCACGCCGTCCTCGTTGATGTGCACCAGCACGTCGACATCGCCGGCTGCCGCGATCTCGTTGCGGAACGCGATCATCTCGCGAAATTTCCAGGTCGTATCGATGTGCAGCAGCGGTATCGCCGGTCTCGCCGGAAAGAACGCCTTGCGCAGCAGATGCAGCAGCACCGACGAATCCTTGCCGATCGAGTACATCATCACCGGATGCTGGAAGTTTGCCTGCACCTCGCGAAAAATGTGGATGCTTTCGGCCTCGAGGTCGTCGAGGTGAGATTGTCGCTTGGGTGCAGTGACCGTCATGACATCAAAAATCCGGTAGCGGTGGCTGGGAGCGGCATCGAAGAGTATCCGACAGGGCTCAAGAAAGCGTGATTATAAGGTCTGCCCGTGGCCGCCCAGGGAACGGGCGTCGCAATGACTTCTCATATCGACATAGCGTGAAGCCATACTCAATGACCTGGCTGCCAACATCGCTGCAAACATGACTGTCAAAGCGTCTATAGGAGCGACCGTAGGTGTCGCTCCCACAGTCGCTCCTGCAATCGGTCCTGCGCGCCGACCTTATACCTCACGCGATAACCGGATAAGCAGGCTCGGCGTCCAGTGTCGCCGCGCAAGCGGCGGCCAGTTCGAGCAGGCGCAGGTCCGAACCGCGCGCACCAATCAGCTGCAGGCCGACGGGCAGGCCATCGGGAAGCGTACCCATGGGCAGGCTCACGGCTGGACAGCCGGCGAGGCTGGCGAAACTGGTCAGATCGGCTTGGGAGTCGGGAACCGGGCCGTCCAGCGGAAACGCTCCCTGTGGCGTGGTCGGAATCACCAGCACATCCACCTGCGCGAACAAACGACGCATCTTCAAGGTGGCGGCATCCAGCGCTCGATCAGCGGCCGCGTAATCCGCCGCACTCTTGCTGCCGGCAAAACCCAGCATGCCGCGGAAGTGCTCGGACACCGGATGCTCGCCATGGGCCAGATCAGCGGCAAAGGTGCCAAGCATCTCCGCCTCCATCAGCAACAGCCCGGCGCGACGCATGCGACCAAAATCCCAATCCGAAAAATCGACGGTGCGGCGATCGCCCAGCGCATGGGTCAATTTGGCCATGGCGGCGTCGAACACGTCGATCACCGCTGGCTGCACGCCAACCGCCGCAAGATCCGGAAGCACGCCCGCGCGCAGATTGCCCGGCTCCCAATCCGGCAACGCAAACGCCACTCGTCGTCGACGCGAGCGGGCATCATCGGCGTCGTAGCCGGTCAGCACCTGCAGCAACACGGTGAGATCGTCGACGCTGCGTGCCAGCAAACCGACCGCGTCCAGCCTGCGCGCTGCCGGCACCATGCCCCGCGCGGAAATTTCGCCGTGCGTGGGCTTCAGCGCATAAACCCCACAATAGCTGGCCGGAATGCGAACCGAGCCCAGACTGTCCGATCCGATGGCGGCCACCGCCAGGCCGGCGGCGACGGCCGCCGCCGAACCACCCGATGAACCACCGGCGGTATAGCCGTGACGGAACGGATTGTGCGTGGCGCCGAAGTGGGGGTTGTCGGTGGTCACACCCAACGCACCTTCGTCCATGTTGGTCTTGCCCAGCAAGACCGCACCGGAGGCACGCAGGCGGGCCACCACATGGGCGTCGTCCTGCACCGACTTGTCGCGCCCGGGCAGGCCGCCCCGGGTCGGCCAGCCGGCGATGTCGAAATTGTCCTTGACCGCCAGCGGAATGCCATCGAGCCGACCGATAACCCCGTCGCGACGGCGACGATCGGCCATGTGGGCCTGTTCCTGGCAAAGACCCGCGCGGTAATCGACATAGGCGTTCAATTGCGGATTGATCCGCTCGATGGCCTCCTGGTACACGTCAGCCAGTGCCTCGGGCAACACCCGACCGGCCGCCAGCCAGTGCAGCAACTGGCAAAGCGAGGCGCGGCGAAGATCAACATCGGCGATCGGCGGCATCGAATTCATGAACACTCCATTTATGGTGAGACCGATTATCGCCGGGGGCGGTCAAGGGATTGCAAGCAGTATCGCAGCACGCATTGCTGCGCGGCGCCCGAAACCGGACAATGCGGGTCTGATTCACACCGTCACGCCAGCCGCCCGCCAGCGTGCGATCGCACCGTACCGAGGAAGTCCCCCATGAGCGAACGCGAAACCATGGACTACGACGTCGTCGTCGTCGGCGCCGGCCCGGCCGGTCTGTCATTCGCTATCCGGCTCAAGCAACTGCAACCGGAAACCACCGTCTGCGTGATCGAGAAGGCCTCGACCATCGGTGCGCACATCATCTCCGGCGCGGTGATCGAACCGCAGCCGCTCGACGCCTTGCTGCCAGGCTGGCGTGACAACCCGCCACCGATCTGCGTGCCTGCCGGTGAGGATGAATTCTGGCTGCTGAGCAAGGAGGGCGGCCGCAAGCTGCCGGTGCCGCCGGGCATGCACAACACCGGCAACTTCATCGTCTCGCTGGGAGCGATGTGCGCCTGGATGGCGCCGCAGGCCGAAGCGCTCGGCGTCGACGTGTTTCCCGGCTTCGCTGCCGCCGACACCGTGCACCACGAGGATGGCTCGGTCGCTGGCGTACGCATCGGTGACATGGGCGTAGCCAAGGACGGCAGCCACAAACCGGGCTACACCGAAGGCATCGACATCATGGCCAAGGTCACGGTGCTGGCTGAAGGCGCACGCGGCAGCTTGACCAAGCAACTGGTCAAGCGTTTCAAACTGGATGCCGACAGCGACCCGCAAGGCTATTCGATCGGGATCAAGGAGCTGTGGCAGGTACCGGCCGGCCGGGTAAGCCCCGGCAAGATCGTGCACAGCTTCGGCTGGCCGGCCGACTCGCATACCTATGGCGGCAGCTTCCTGTATCACCTGGACGATGATCGCATCGCGCTGGGCTACGTCAGCGGCCTCGATTACAGCGATCCCGAATACAAGCCGTGGGAAGCCTTCCAGCAATGGAAAAACCACCCGATGATCGAGCCGCTGCTGGCCGATGGCACCATCCTCTCCGCCGGCGCGCGCGCCATTGTCACCGGCGGCTATCAATCGCTGCCCAAGGT
>JALYXN010000123.1 GCA_030947085.1 Pseudomonadota bacterium
GCAAACGCGCGCCGGCGGCATGCGCCGTGTCGATGTGCTGGGCAAGGGTGGTGCGATCGTCGAGGACGATCATGCGTCCTCGCCCGTGTTGAAGATCGCCCCGACTTTTTTTGACAGCACCAGCAACGCAGCGGTCTCGGCCAGCGCGCGGTCCTTGCGCAGCAGGTTGCGTTCCAGTTCCTTGATGCGTTGCCGGTCCTGCACGCTTCCTGATGCACTGACCCGGGTTGGTTTGGCTACGCTCAGTGCTGCGGTGGCCGTGGCACGCCACGTGTCCAGATCCGCCCGAAATACGCCGTGTTCGCGGCACCAGGCGCTCTTGCCCACCTCGTCCATCGCCGCTGTCGTGATCACCGCATCCAGTCGTGCGTCTGCCGTCCAGCCACGTGTCGGGGTGACCTTCGCCTGGATCTCGTCTTGCCAGCGCGCTAACGTCCCCGCGCCAATGCCTACGTCATACGCCACCACCTCCAGCACACCACTTTCCGGCGGCAGCAATCGCGCCACCGCTCTCTCTTTAAATCGTTGTCCGTATCGAGCCACTTTCGTTCTCCAGTGCCGCCTTCAGGGGGATTGTAAGGAGGCGACAACTAGTCTGACGCGGCGGGAAGCCCAACTTTTGCGTATACCAGGCGATTGCCCGATCATAATCGTCCACCAGAAGTGTCACTGCGCCAAGATGTTGTTGCATGGATTGCCTCTTTTAAAGTCTCGGTGACCGAGCGCATCCAACTGGCGTGCTCGTGGGGAACTAGGGCGCCACCAATACTGCACCGACGTCATAGCGACCTGAGTGCACGCCAGATCTCGCTCTCCAATGAGGCGCTGCCTGTCAGCCAAAATCCAGAGAGCGAACACCATCCTGAGAGTGAAGATCAGATACCGCCGCTGCCATAGCAGCATGCATCACAAAAGCTCTCGTAGAAGATATTCACCACCGACTTGATGTCAGCTTGATGTTACTGGTCGCATGCCGTCACCACCAAAGATGCGCGGGAGCCGCGACAGGATACCGAATGGAATGGCACTTATTTAAGCTCGTCATCCCCGCGAACGCGGGGTTCCAGTGACGCATTCGTGCAGCTTACGCAGCGATTTTCATTGTAAATACATGCTGCACTGCACACAATACGCGAAAGTATGGATTGATCATGATTCCCGTCGTAGATTTCGCCGCACCCTCAAGATTCGCCTCATTGCCCCCGCGCACCAGGGAGCGGTTTGCCCGACCGCGTGTAACGCCGATGGAAACCGGCGAGCGCGTCGGTATCCAGGGCGGGCGTCAGCTGGTATTGCGTGCGATCACTCCGCAAGATGTATCGGCCATGCAACGCTGCTTCAAGCGCCTGTCGTCGGAGGATATCCGTCGCCGGTTTCTGCATGCCATGTCGGAACTTCCCGCACCCATGGCCGAACGCATGTGTCGGATCGACCCGGCGATCGAGACTGCGTACGTGTTGATGGACGACACGGTGCAGCCAGCAGAGATGCGTGGCGTGGGGCGAGTTTATGTCGACGAGGCCACGGACAGCGCTGAATTTTCGGTGCTGGTGGAGCACGACTGGAGCCGTCTTGGCCTGGGCGCGCTGCTGATGCAGCACTTGGTCGACGATTGTCGGCGACGTGGTATCTCCGAGCTTTGGGGTTATGTCCTGCAGGAAAATCGGCCGATGCTCAAGCTCTGCCAAGAGCTTGGTTTCACCCAGCGGATGGTCCCGGACGAACCCGGCACCGAGAAGATCACACTGGCGCTCTAAGGCCAGCGATTTGCCCCGGGGAAAGGGTGTGGGAGCTATCGGTTTGACCGCGTCATCAGGGCTAATTCTGCGCTCACGTTACACTAGTCCGCTTTCCCCGGCGCGGCGCGATCGCGGCGCCCCGAACACGCGCCCTCTATGCCCAGCCTGATCAAGCATCCGCCCCTGCCCGGCACCCCCAAACAGCGCCGTTACTGGACCCATCCGCACGGTTCCGCGCGCGCTTTGCTGATCGCCGAATCGGCACGCACCCACGAAGGTCTGCTGGTAGCAGTCACGCGTGACACGCAACAGGCACACGCCCTGGAAGCGGAGTTGAACATCTATGCCGGTGGCCTGCCGGTGCTGCATTTCCCCGACTGGGAAACCCTGCCCTACGATGCCTTCAGCCCGCACCCCGAGATCGTCTCGCAACGCATCGCCACGCTCTACCAACTGCCGAGCCTGACTCGCGGCGTACTGGTGGTGCCGGTGGCGACGCTGATGCAGCGGATTGCCCCACGCAGCCATATCACCGGCTCCGGCCTGGTGTTGTCCAAGCGGCAGAAGCTGGATCTTGGCCGTGAACAACGCCGGCTGGAGGCCTCGGGTTATCGACATGTGCCGCAGGTGGCCGAACCCGGTGATTTCGCCGTGCGCGGCGCCTTGCTCGACATCTTCCCGATGGGCACGGCGGAGCCGTATCGGATCGAATTGTTTGACGATGAGGTGGAGTCCATTCGCAGCTTTGACCCGGAAACCCAGCGATCGCAACAGCAGGTCGAGAAGATCGAGTTGCTGCCGGCGCGCGAATTTCCGCTGACCGAGGAAGCCGCCAAGGACTTCCGTAGCCACCTGCGCGAGCGTTTCCCGATCGATATACGCCGCTGCCCGCTTTATCAGGACATGAAGGAAGGCGTGACGCCCGGCGGCATCGAATATTATCTGCCGCTGTTTTTCCCGCAGACCGCTACGCTGTTCGATTACCTCGCGGGGGATGCGCTGTTCGTTCTGGGCGAAGGCGCCGCGGAAGCTGCCGACCAGTTTTGGCTACAGACCGCCGGACGTTACGATCAGCGCGCCCACGATATCGAACGGCCGGTGTTGCCGCCGGCCGAGCTGTACCTGCCGCCGGAACAATTGCGCGAGCAGCTGAACCAACGGCTGCGGGTGGAAATGGTCGATGCCAGCCATGAGCACGCGGTGCCGACCGGAACCCAACCTGCACCCGAGCTGCCGCTCAATCGCAAGGGCGAGGAACCGGGAGCCTCGCTGCAGCATTTCCTTTCCAGCTATCCCGGCCGTGTGCTGATCGCGGCCGATTCGGCCGGCCGGCGTGAGGCGCTGATCGAGACCTTGGCGACGGCGGGAATGAGGCCGCAAACGGTCGATAGCTGGCAGGCCTTCCTGCCATCAAACGATGCGGCCCAGGCTGCCGGGGGCGACATTGCCTTCGCCATCACGATCGCGGGCCTGGAACAGGGTTTTGCTCTCACCAAGCCTGCGCTCACGGTCTTTACCGAGCGCGAACTGTACGGCCAGCGCGTACGTAGCGAACGGGAGCGCAAGCGCCGTCGCGGCACCGCGCGCGATCCGGAAAGCATCATCCGCGATCTGACCGAGCTCACCATCGGTGCGCCGATCGTGCACGTCGATCACGGCGTTGGCCGCTACCAAGGCTTGATTTCGATGGACGTGGGCGGCATGGCCAGCGAGTTCCTTGCCATCGAATACGCCAAGGGCGACAAACTCTATGTACCGGTGTCCCAGCTGGGCCTGGTCAGCCGCTACAGCGGCACGGCACCCGAGCTGGCACCGCTGCATTCCCTGGGTGGGGACGCGTGGGATCGCGCGCGCAAGAAGGCGGCCGAGAAAGTGCGCGACGTGGCGGCCGAACTGCTGGCGATCTATGCGCAGCGGGAGGCACGCGGCGGTGAATCGATGCCGATCGATCGTCAACTGGTCGAGGAATTCGGCAGCACCTTTCCGTTTGAGGAAACCCCCGATCAGGAAAGCGCGATCGAGGCGGTACTGGGCGATCTGGCCGCGCCGCGGGCGATGGACCGGGTGATCTGCGGCGACGTCGGTTTCGGCAAGACCGAAGTGGCCTTGCGTGCGGCCTTCGCCACCGCGACCGCCGGCAAGCAGGTCGCCGTGCTGGTACCGACCACCTTGCTGGCGCAGCAGCATTACCTCAACTTCGCCGATCGCTTCGCCGACTGGCCGGTTCGGGTCGACGTGCTCTCGCGATTCCGTTCCAGCAAAGAGGTGGGCGAGGCACTGAAACGTCTTGCCGATGGCCAGATCGACGTGATCGTGGGAACGCACAAGCTGCTGCAGCCTGACATCAAGTTCAAAAACCTGGGCCTGGTGATTGTCGATGAGGAGCAACGCTTCGGTGTACGACAGAAGGAGCAGCTGAAGAAACTGCGCGCCGAAGTCGACTTGTTGACCATGACCGCCACCCCGATCCCGCGCACGCTGAACATGGCGATGGCCGGACTGCGCGATCTTTCGCTGATTGCCACACCGCCGGCGCATCGCAGTGCCGTGCGTACATTCATCACCGCGTGGGATCCGGCGACTATTCGCGAGGCATTGCAGCGCGAACTGGCGCGCGGCGGTCAGATCTATTTCCTGCACAACGAGGTTCAAAGCATCGAACGTATCGTGCGCGAACTGGAGGAACTGGTGCCCGAAGCGCGCATCCGCATCGCCCATGGCCAGATGCCCGAGCGCGAGCTCGAAGGCGTGATGGCGGACTTCCACCGGCAACGCTTCAACGTGCTGGTCTGCACCACGATCATCGAGACCGGCATCGATATTCCGACCGCCAATACCATCATCATCAACCGCGCCGACCGCTTCGGGCTGGCCCAGTTGCACCAGCTACGCGGACGGGTCGGACGCTCGCATCATCGCGCTTACGCCTACCTTGTCGTGCCCGACCGCAAGTCGATCACCGCCGACGCCCAAAAACGCCTGGAAGCACTCGTTTCGCTGGAAGAGCTGGGGGCCGGCTTTACTCTGGCCGCCCACGACCTGGAAATTCGCGGGGCGGGCGAACTGCTCGGTGATGAGCAGTCCGGCCAGATCCAGGAAATCGGTTTCGGCCTGTACACCGAATTGCTGGATCGCGCCGTGCGCGCGCTGAAGTCAGGGAAGATTCCCGATTTCGATCTCAGCAGCGAACACGAAACGGAGGTCGAGCTGCACCTGCCAGCACTGATCCCGGATAGCTATCTGGGTGATGTTCATGCACGCCTGACACTTTACAAGCGGATCGCCAGTGCCCGCGACGAGAATGGCCTGCGCGACCTGCAAGTGGAAATGATTGATCGCTTCGGCCTGCTACCCGACAGCACCAAACATCTGTTTGCCGTGGCCAGCCTGAAACTGATGGCGACGCCGCTGGGCATCAGAAAACTCGATTTCGCTGCGAACGGTGGCCGGATCGTGTTCCGCGAGAAGCCCGAGATCGACCCCATGGCCATCATCAAGCTGATCCAGCAACTCCCCCGCGTATACAAACTGGATGGCCAGGACAAGCTGAAAATCATGCTCGACCTGCCTGGCGCGACCGAGCGCATCCGCAGCGCTCAGGAAGTACTGCTGCTACTGGGTGCGAAGCGTCCAGGTTGAGCGCCGCCGTCCCATCTGGCAGTCTGAGGGTAGTGACGCAGGGCCTCTACTGACCCTGCACGTCGATTAGTGCGTGCGGATCGATCGCCACCGACCTATGCTACAGGGTCATCACGGACTCATGATCGGCGCACGGCAAGGCTCAGGAGGAGTTACGTCGGCCTTGGCATGACACATGCTTGAAGCTAGCAGAAGAAACCTATCTCAAGCACCAATTTCTCATCAAAACTGAGACCTCATTTCCTGACACAGAGCGAGCGCGGCCTCGCTCTGTATGCTTTGAGTTTCAACCGCATGGCGAGATGTATCCCTTGCGAGCGTGGCAGGGCCGGGCAAGCCATATGGAGAGGCTGATTACATTGACAAAAAGGTCTGGTCGACGACGCTGGTGGTCAGGCCTTGCGCTTCTCCTGCTGTGGTTTGGGGTAAGCGTCGCCCATGCAGCATCCAGCCCGCTGAATGGCGCATGGCGTGAAGTCCGTCCCCACGACACACCGAAAATCGTATTGGAGGATTATCGGGCCGGGCTGCTGAAAAGCTTCGATCCCT